>CAYSVE010000232.1:0-8215 GCA_964434365.1 uncultured Anaerolineaceae bacterium
CAAAGCGGAAGGCACCCCACTGGCCTTCCTGGACTAGATCAAAAACGAGCCGCACGCCTACGTCAAGCTGTGGAAGCACCACGCCAGCCAACCGCAAGCCGACCTCATCAATGCCACCGCGCGCGAGCGCGGCGAAGGGTGGTTACAGCGCTACGGCGGCAAAATTTCGTCGGAGTGGTTTTTTAGCAAGCTGCTGCAAATCCTTCAGGAATCGCCCGAGACCTACGCCAAAATCGACCGCTTCATCGAAGCCGCCGACTGGGTGATCTGGCAAATGACCGGCGTCGAAAGCCGCAACAACTGCACCGCCGGTTACAAAGCAATGGTGCAGGACGAGGGCTTCCCCGCGAGTGAGTACTTCGGTGCGCTGCACCCCGATTTCGCCAACGTCGTCGACGAGAAGGTAGGCCGCGAGTTCGCCCAACTCGGCGACCGTGCAGGCGGCCTCACGGCGGCCATGGCCGCGCAAATGGGCCTGCCAGCGGGCATCGCTGTCGCCGTCGCCAACGTCGACGCACACGTGACCGCACCTGCCGTCAAAGCCGTCGAGCCGGGCGTCATGGTGATGATTATGCGCACCTCCACCTGCCACATCATGAGCGGCGACGCGCTACAGGAAGTCGAGGGGATGTGCGGCGTCGTGATGGGGGGGGTCATCCCCGGCCTGTACGGCTACGAAGCCGGGCAGAGCGGCGTCGGCGACATCTTCGCCTGGTTTGTCGATAATGCCGTGCCGCCGGAGTACCACGAGGCCGCAAAGGCCGCCGGGTTGGGCTTGCACGACTACCTCGAACGCGAGGCCGCCAGGCAAGCCGTCGGTGAACACGGCCTCGTCGCGCTCGATTGGTGGAACGGCAACCGCTCGACACTCGTCGATGCCGACCTCACCGGGTTGCTCGTCGGCGCGACCCTTGCCACCCGCGCGCCCGATATTTACCGCGCGCTCATCGAATCGACAGCGTACGGCACCCGCGAAATCATCGAGGCCTTCGAGGCACGCGGCATCCCCGTGAAGGAACTTGTCGCCGCCGGTGGCCTGCCGGAGAAAAACGCGCTGCTACGCCAAATCTACGCCGATGTAACCGGGCGCACGCTCAAGCTGGCCGGGTCGGGGCAGTCGCCTGCGCTGGGTAGCGCCATGCACGCTGCGGTCGCCGCAGGGGTCTACGAAAACATCCGCGCCGCCTCCGAGAAAATGGGCAAACTCAGCGACGCCGTCGTCACGCCCATCCCCGAAAATCAAGCGGTATACGACAAACTCTATGCAGAGTACAAAACACTCTACAGCTACTTCGGGCGCGGCGAAAACGACGTCATGAAGCGCCTCAAGCAAATCAAGCGCGATGCGATGGGCGCATCGATGGCGAGCACTGCGTAAGCGGCACAAAATTGTAAAACACTGCACTTTGCCCCCCTCGATCAGGTGGTCTGGGGGGTATTTCTGTTTAGTATTATTGCCGTTAAGTACACCTTGCAAGATTTGCTCCGACACGCTCGGTTTGGGTGTAAGCTGAAGATGTGGCTAACAACAGCAAACCTAGAGGCAGAGACAAACCATGACACCCCACGTCGCAAAACCGTACATTGCCGGTACCCCGCAGGCCGAAGTGATCGGCCAAACGATGGTCGCCTTTCTCGATAACCTCCAGGCCGACGTCACAAGGCCCGCCCTGGTGCAGCACGGCATCGAAATGATCGATCCAGAAGAATGGTATCCGCACCAGGTATGGATGGATGTGCTCAAGACAATTGAAACGAACCTCGGGGGTGGCGCGTCAATGACCTTCGTCGCCTTTGGTCGCAAAGTGGTCGAAACAGCGGTGATGCCCGACACAATGAAATCCATCCCCGATGCGCTGAACGCACTACACGCGATTCATCACGCCAACCTCCGCAACGTTCCCGAAGAGGAGGGCTACAGCATCGAAGCAAAATCCGACAATCACTACATTGTCTACCACAACACCCCAAACCCCGACGACGCAATCTACGGCTTTTTGTGGGGCATGGCGGCCCGCTTCAAAGGTGACGATGAGGTCTTCCTTGTCGAGAAAATCGATAACCCAAAGCCGGAAATTGCCCGCTCTGCATTTTTGGTGAAGTGGGGACCCGACAACAGTTATCTGTAACTCATGCCAACACGAGCCTACAACAATTGTCCCCGGTATCCATCACCGGGGATATTTTATCCGACCGTACCATCCTCGAAATCAATGGTTATATTACCCAAATATTTAAAGAATCTTTGTGCTATTTATGAGAGTTGCTTGACGTGAATTTTATAAGTTGTTAACTTTTGAGTGTGGCGTCACGCCTTCTTGGAATAGTGTTCTTACACAACTATAGGTTAGAAGATAATTTTTGGGGGCGACCGGGCTTTTTGCCCGGTTTGTTTTTTCTTAGGTTCCAAAACTTTGCATCCGTCCCCGTTTGGCCTAAACTCCTAACCACAGCTAGCACTGCGGTGGAACCATGACAGACACGTTCATCGGCCAACAACTCGCCAACTACAAAATTCTGCGCCCGCTCGGTAGCGGCGGCATGGCTCAGGTCTACCTCGCCGAAGATGTCAATCTCGCGCGGCAGGTCGCCGTCAAAGTCATCGACGCCAAATATCGCAAAGACCCGGCCTTCGCCGAGCGGTTCGTCGCCGAAGCACGTACTGTCGCCAGCTGGAACCACGACAACATCATCCGCGTATACTATGCCGACAACGTCGGCGACGCGTACTTCTTCGCGATGGAGTTTGTCGACGGGATGAGCCTCGACAACCTGCTGCACGTCTACACCAACGACGGTGAACTGATGCCCCACGCCGAAGTGATTCGCATCGGTAGGGCAATCGCCGATGCCCTCGACTACGCTCACGAGCGCGATGTCATTCACCGTGATGTGAAGCCCTCCAATGTGATGGTCGCGCGCGACAACCGCGTCGTACTCATGGACTTCGGCCTCGCGCTGAACATGCAGCAGGGGTCCATCGGGGAGGTGCTCGGTACGCCGCACTACGTCGCCCCAGAGCAAGCCCGCAACAGCGCCAGCGCCGTCCCACAAAGCGACCTGTACGCACTCGGTGTCATGCTCTACGAGATGCTCGTCGGCGTAGTACCGTTCGATGACCCGTCTTTCGGCAGCGTCATCGCGCAGCACCTCGGCGACCCGCCACCACCCCCGCGCGAGATCAACCCGCGCCTAAATGAAGGCACCGAACGCGTGCTACTGCGTGCCCTCGAAAAAGAGCCATCGAAGCGCTACACAAACGGCATCGCGCTCATCCGTGCGCTAGAATCGGTGCTGGTACCCGATAATCCATCCACACAGCCGAGCATCGTACCACCAAGCGAGCGGGCGATTTCGCGCATGGCCCCCAAAGACAAAATGGCGACGTACATCACGCGTACGGCTCGCGCCGATAACCCCACTGCCGCCACAATACCCCCTTCGACGCCGCAGCAACTCGAGATTGCGAAAACGAGCGTTCGCAAGGGGCGTCGGCAGGGTGTGTTGATTACGCTCGCGGTCGTCGTCTTGATGGCTGTACTCACGGGGTTACTGGTGGTGTCTAGCGGGGCCTTCGGCACTCCGCCCTCACCAACACCCGATACAACGGCCATCGCTGCCCTCACCGCCGTGGGGGAGTCGACCGAAATCGCAGCCGAAGAAAACGAAGCGGCCCTTGCCCAGGCCCAAACTGCCCTCGCCGATGCCCAGGACGCGACTGTGATTGCACAGGAGGCCCTCGCCGATGCCCAGGGGGCGCTCGCGCTAGCCGCAACCCAACAGCCAACCGACACCGACGAACCGCCCACCGTCACAACGACACCCAGCCACGTCGACCCATCACCCACGAATACCGCCACGCCCACCCCCGTTCCGTCCGATACGCCGACTGAGTTCGCAACAAATACACCCGCACCGACGGACACCGCAACTCCACGCCCCACAAATACCACCGAGCCGTCGCCATCGAATACACCGATGCCGACGAACACACCACGGCCAACGAATACGCCCACGAACCCCGCCCCTACCGTGCTGTACCCCGATGGCCGCCTGCTCACACTGCTCTACGACAACAACAGCTTCTATGTTCACAATGGTAGCGGGTCGTCGGTGCGGGTGAGCCAACTGTCCTTCGAAGCATTAGATGAAGCCGGCACACCCCTGGCCTTCACCTTCGATGGTTCGATTTGGTCGCGTTTCTTCCGGTCGGTAGAGCCGAACCGCTGCAACTCCATCGAAATTACAACGGCCCCGCGCCTGCTCGCGCCCGATATTTGCCGTGGATACAACGCCCGTACCACACTCAGCCGCGCCGATACCGGCATTTTCTGGACAGACCGCGCGGCGGGTTTCCGTGTGCTATGGGCCGATAACGAAGTTGCGCGCTGCGAGAACGACGCCGGAGAATGCACCTTCCGCGTGCCCTAATTTCGGCGTACGATGCGCGCAGTTTTCTTTTTTTCGATTTTGTGCGCACCAAAGAGAGAAACATCATGGCAAGAGTTGGACTTGGGGTAATTGGCCTTGGCCGCATGGGCCAGGTGTATGGCTATCATGCTGCCCGCCAAATCGAAGCGGCGGACCTCGTCGCTGTCGCCGACAGCTTAACCGAAGCGACTACCACCTTCAGTGAGCGCGTCGGTGGCGTGCAAACCTACTCCACCTATCAGGATTTGCTCGCAAACCCCGACATTCACGGCGTCATTGTCGCCACACCCACCAGCACCCACCGCGATGTGGTCATCGCCGCCGCCGAAGCCGGGAAGGCGATCTTCTGCGAGAAGCCAACCGCGCTCACCCTCGCCGCAACCGACGAAATGATCGCCGCCGTGGAAAAAGCCAGGGTGCTGTTCCAGGTGGGGTTCATGCGCCGCTTCGATCGCGCCTACATGCAGGCCAAACAGCAAATAGAGGCCGGCATCATCGGCGACCCGGCTAGCGTCCGTGCCCTTGGCCGCGACGCCGGGCGCACCAGCCTCGAATTTGCCAACCCACGCAAAAGCGGCGGCCTCGTCCTCGACATGGGTATCCACGACTTCGACGCCATTCGCTGGCTAATGAACGATGAGTTCGACCGCGTCTACACCGAGGCCAGCGCGCTCGTGTATCCCGAACTACTCGATGTCGACGACGTCGACACTGCTGTCATCACGGTACGCTTCGCACGCGGTGGGCTGGGCAACGTCGAGGTGAGTCGCACTGGCACCTACGGCTACGACATCCAATGCGAAATCGTCGGCAGCAAGGGGTCGCTACGTATAGGCTACTTGCAGGAAACACCGCTTGTCACCCTCACGAAAGATGGCCTGCACCACGACATCGTGCCGCACTTCCCCGAGCGCTTTGGCGACGCCTACACCGCGCAAATCGAGCACTTCGTCGACTGTCTCGTCAACGACACGCAACCGAAGGTCAGTTCCGCCGACGCCCGCGCCGCGCTGCAAGTCTCTATCGCAGCCTATACCTCGCAGCTAGAGGAACGGGTCGTCAAAGTCGCCGATGTCCAAGACCCAGACATCCTCAAGTAGCTGTCGAGGGCCAGGGTGCCGAAGCATGGGCGCTGCATGACACTCACTCGGGTTTGGGGTTCCCTCGCCGCTCGACCAGCGCCAGGCGAATTTCCGCGTATTTGTCGCGCGTGATGGGGTATAAAAACACGAGTGGAATCGCGAGTACTAACAATATCATCGGGAAGATACTCACCACCAACCGCAACGTCAGCAGGACCGATGCAGGCTGCTCTACGAAGCCGCCTGCCGTCTCCGGGTTGACGTACCCAGCCACCCCCAGCGCAAAGGCCGATGCGGCCAGCGACAGCGAGAGGCCAATCTTCTGCACGAACACGAACAGCCCATAGTACACACCCTCGCGGCGCTGGCCGGTCGTATACTCCTCGTATTCCACCACATCCGGCAGCATACTCCATGGCAGCAGTAGCGCCATACTCACGCAGATGCCGCCCAAAAACACGATGGCGTAAAGCATCGTCGTTGCGCCCTGGGGCACAAAGTACAGCGCAATCAACACCGGGATGAAAATTCCCAGCCCCAGGTAAAGCGCGCCCTTCTTGCTGATTCGCTTACTGATAGTTGCCCAAACCGGCAAAAACGTGAACGCCGTCACCTGTAAAACCAACACGAGCCTGCCAAATAAGCTCGCATCCTCGATCCAGTAGCGCAGATACAACACCAGGTTGTTCTGGATAAATTGCACCACCAGCCACGTCAGTAAGTAGATGCCCACCACATACAAAAAAGGACGATTGCCCACGGCAATGCGTAGGCTGGCGATGACGCCAGGTTCGTCTTTGTCTTCCGCACTAAAGCGCTCCCGTGTGAAGAAGAACGTCGTCCATGCCGACGCCACGATGAACACGCCCAATATCGCGCCGCTGATGAGAAAGCCCGTCGCCCGGCCATCGAACTGATTCACGAGGAAGTCGTGCAATAGCACCGCCAGCAGCCCGCCCGCAATCGAAAACGCAAAACGATAGCTCGTGAGCGCGGTGCGGTCGTCGTAATCGTCGGTGAGTTCCGGTGTCATGGCGGTGTAGGGCACATTCACCACGGTGAACATCGTCTTCATCGCCAGCGTCATGATGAGATAGTAGGCTGCCAATGCCCAAACGCCGCCGGGCGGCACAACCCACTGCGCGAAAAACGCCAATCCAAACGGCACCGCACCGAACAGCAACCACGGCCTACGGCGTCCCCAGCGGGTTTTCGTCCGGTCGCTCAGGTTGCCCACCAGTGGGTCAGTCACGGCATCCCACAAGTTGCTGATGAGCACAATCACACTGACGAACGTCGCCGGGAGCAGCGCGACATCCAGCAAAAACGCCGTCAGGAAGAAGCCAGTAACCTGCGCAGCAATCGCCGCGCCCACATCACCGACCCCATAGGCGAGTTTCGTCGTGCGCCGTAATGTGCCGATGCCATCCGCCGTGCTGTCTGGTTTTTCGAGTGCAACGCTCATATTTTTTTCTCCGCTAAAGTCTAGTTGGCAAAACCCGCCGAAGTGGCTTATGTTCTGTTAACATCTGCAAAAAAGGTTTACACAAAATGCAATTCTACGACCACCTCGACAACCCACGCCTGCAAGCCATCGACGCCGACCGGCTGGCACCCTTTGTGCGCCAGGCCCTCGATAAAGATGACGCCACTGTCACCGATTTCACATCCACCCGGCTGAAGGGCATCGGCGGGGGGGTCGGCGGTAATCAGGTGATGTTGTTCCGGGGTGGGTCGTCCGCCGGGCCGTGGGCGCTCGTGCTGAAGATTCTTCAGCCCCAGGCCATCGACCGCCTCGACGGGCCGCATTATTGGTTGCGCGAGGTGGAAGTATACCGCAGCGGCTTCGCGGACGCTCTCACAGGGCCGTTGAAAGCGCCGCGCTGCTTTGCCGTCGAGCAAAATGAGGATTGCTGGCTGTGGCTGGAATTTGTCGAGGAAAATGTACCGCACCGCTGGCCGCCCGAGCGCTTTGTGCAAGCCGCCGAACACCTCGGCCACTTCAACGCGGCGATGCGCGACGCCAAAACACACCCGTGGATGAGTGCCGATTGGCACCGCGACAACTTACAACAGGTCGCACCGCTGTTCTCGCGCTTCGTCGGCGCGAAGGACCACCCACTTTACACGCGCGGCTTTCCCGGCGACTCGCACGACTACATCAGCGGCCTATGGGACGACCGCACCCGCTTCCTCGATGCCCTGGCCCACATCCCGTGGAGCATCTGCCACTACGACGCCTTTCGGCGCAACCTGCTCGCCCGCGCCGACGATACCGTCGCCATCGACTGGACGTTTGTCGGCCCCGGCCCTCTCGGCAGCGACGCCGCTGCGCTCGGGTGGGTGAGTATCGTCTTCAACGACTACGGCCCCGAAGACGCTGCTGCCGTCTACGATGACCTATTCGACGCCTACCTGCGCGGCCTCAAAAGCGGCGGTTGGCACGGCGACGACACCCAGATTCGGCTGGGGTACGCCGCCACATGGCCGGTGCGGGTGCTCATCAGCGCCGGGTACGATACCCTGCTCTTCCTCGACGAAGGCCGCCACCCGTTCTTTGAAGACCTCGTCGGCATGTCCATGACCGACTATATGCGGCACCAAATCGCCCCAGCACAGCGGCTCATCCGTCGCGCGTGTGAGGAGGCGCGCTCACTCATGGGCTAAATGATTGTCTGTGTGGAGGCGAGCCGATGTCGTTT
>CAYSVE010000233.1:0-8201 GCA_964434365.1 uncultured Anaerolineaceae bacterium
CGAAAATGTAGCAACGAGGAGTCGCAGCAGGTGTGTCATGGTAGGCCCACCCCCGTAACCCCCACCGCATCATCATGCCGACGATACGCACCCTCACCCGTGGCGGGGTTAAACACCCCAACGACGTAACCCTCCTCGTTGTCGGCTGCGTCGTACGCATTTGCAACATACGCGAACATGTGCCCCTCTCGCATTGCACTCAAGTAGACGACCCTCGGCAGGCCGGTCGCGATGACCTGCGGCTGCGCCTGCCCGGTCCAATCGCTCAGCACAATCGACATGCCGGTCGCGTCGTCGCGGGCATGGACCACCATCAACCGGCTGTCGGCTGTCCAGTATATCCAAAGTGTATTGCGGTAGGGCAGGCGATTGTATGCCCCCGTATGGGGGTGATAAACCGTGGCGCGCTGCGTCTGCTCGTCGATGTAGGCCAGCCGCGCGCCCGTCGGCGACCACAGGTATCCCTTCGCTCGCTCCGCTTGCCAAAACGCAACGACTTCGGCCTCGCCGTCACGCGTCACTTTGAGGAAGTTAGGGCCGCCCATCGGGTTGTCGTCTACAAAGGCGAGCCAATGACCCTCGGCAGACCATTCGATAGCGGTGGCGTTGTGCCACACCTCGTTGACGTGGGTGGCCTCGTCGTCGGTCGCGTGCAAAAGGTACAAATCCGCAGAGATGTGATCGGTGTATACGATGATCCCAAGGTGGCTGCCGTCCGCACTCCAGCGGGCCGAGGGAGAAGCGCCGAAGTTATCGGTTCTCGCACTGAGCACCATGCGCCCATCGAGCATCACCACCACGCCGCCATAGATGTAACCCTGCTCGACGGTAGGCTCGTCGGGCGGCAGCAGCCGGTCGCGCATCGGCACCGATGACGGCATCGGCACCGGTACCGTCGTGCCCATGCCCGTGTCGAGTATGCGGCGTTGCTGCGCCCCAAAATCGTGGATGACCAGCGGCGGCAGCGTCCGCGCTTGGCCAAGCGCGAGCGCGCCGAACGTAAGCGCCGCTGCGAGCGAAAATGTAGCAACGAGGAGTCGCAGCAGGTGTGTCATGGTAGGCCCACCCCCGAGAGCACTAGCGGCCTGTGGTGGTGTGAGCGCTCGATAACGATCGCGCCGGTGCGGACATCGTACAGGCCATAGCGCACCGCATCGGGCACGGGCGCGATGGCCTCATACGCAATATACCGGCTGTCCGCCGACCACGCGTACACCGACGGCGCAGTGATCGCGCCCAGCACGGTAGTAGTCGGGGGCGTCGTCGCCGTATCGATGAGGGACAGGCGGTTCTCGCCGTCCATGTCGATGTTCAAGGTGAGGATAGCGAGCCACCGCCCATCCGGCGACCACCGCGTGCTGCGCGGCGTCCCCCGTACATCGAGGGCCGGGCCGTCGTGGAGGCGCAATGTGTAGTCGCCCTGCCGCAACTGCGTGATGAGCAACTGCTCCCCAGTCGATGACCAGTGGAAGTTGTGCACATCCTCATATGGCAAATCCTCGACGAGGCCGGTTTCCGCGTCGAAGATGTGCGCGCGGTGGTCGTTGGTGATGTAGGCCAACTTCGATGCCCCCGGCGACCAGTTAAACACCGACGGCCCGTTCAACAAAATGGATACCACATCAGGTTGGGTCCCATCGGTGAGGTGCAAGGCCACCGCCCCCGGGCCGATGCGCTCGGTGTACGCCAGCCAGCGACCGTCCGCGCTCCACCGCGAGACGAGACCCCCGTTATATGCCCCCACGACCGTCGGCACGTCGTCCGTCGGGCGCATGATGTACAGCGTGGGCGCGGGGCTACGCTGCGGAAACACCTCGACCGCCACGCGGCTACCGTCGGGTGCCCACGTCACATCGAAGGCCTCGCCACTGAACAGCAGCCGGTCGTCCAGCATTAAATCGACGAGGCCGGGCGTCCGCACGAGGCGCATGGTGTGCTCGCCGGTAGGCGAGGGGTAGTGCAGGGTCGATGTCGTCGGCAGCTCAACCCAAATACCCAGCGGCAGGTCGAGCAGGTAGAGCGCCTGAATTTGCGGGGTGAATTGCAGCAGCGGCAGCGTTCGGCGCATGCCACCGAACAGCGCGGCCCCCACGAGGGCGGTCGTCAGCACGGCGAGGGCAAATGCGGTGCGGCGCATCGCGGTCATGGCAGGCCCAGCCCTACAAGCAAATGGGGAAAAGAGTTGATCGTCTGCGTGTCCCCCGTTTTTAGGTCCAACAGGAGAATATCGACCGGGTGGTATGTACCGGTCGCAGGTGCCATCAATGCTGCAACCAAGTATCCACTATCGGCAGAAAAAAACAAACCACGGGGGACACCCTCAAGGGATGTCCATGCCAGTTGTGGCACCCCGCCGGTTGTGTCATAAATCTGTATGGTATGCACATCATCTTGGTCGCTCACAGTCATGGCCAACCAGCGCCCATCCGGCGACCAAAGTGGTTTTGAGTTTGGGTCAAGGTCTGAAATGTTATAAACGAAACCACGCGCGGTTTCTGGCAACGGCTGCACGGTTTCGCCATCCCATATGGCTGGGAGGGAATCCGTTTCGCGCCCTTCATTACAGGTTACAAGTAACTTCTCACCGTCGGGTGACCACGTCATTTGGTCGATACGACCAGCAGGCAGCGTTGCGATGTCTCCGGTAGCCGCGTGTACGAGAGCCGCTGTGCCCGTGGACTTCGTAATGTAAGCGAACACTGGCCTCGTGGGGTTCCATACGATGTCATTTGCATACCGTACCCTTTCCTCCAATGGCTGTCGTTCTTCGGCGGTAGCCTCGGCATATGACAACACAAAGCCTCCGTCGGCATCACCTTGCGGTGGAGGCTCAAAAACCGTAAACCACGCGCCATCCGGCGACCACTGCACGCGCGCCTGCCCGTTGACATCCGCAAAGTGCGTGACGCTCAGGTCCACCGTGGAAACCTTCATCAGCGCTATGCCCGGCCCCGACGACACCTGAAAGGCCAACGCCTGCGTGCTATCCGGCGACCAGACGACCGGCGGGTTGGCCATGGCGAAGCGTGGGTTATAGGTCGGCAGCGGGGTGTCGCGGCGGCGCACGTAAATCGGCTCATACGATGGAAAAATCACCTCCCACTGGCCGTCCGGCGACGGAAAAACGCGCGGGTCGTGCTCATAGATGCGGTGGGTGATGCCCCGGTGAAAGGCGAAGACATCACCGCCCCGGTCTTGTAGCAACAAGGGGGGCAGCGCATCGTGGCGCGCGCCACCGATGCGTGCCCCGAACACCAGCCCGATCAAGAGCACACTCAAGGGCCACGCAAGCCGATGCATCATGGCAACCCCACCCCATCTAGCAGATAAATGCCCAGGTCCACCTGCTCGACGGTGCCGGTGAGCAGGTCCACGCGAACGGTTTCGGTTTGTTGCGGGCGCAAAAAGCGCGACTGCCCGGCGAAGGTGCGGCCATCGGGCGCAAAGGCGGTGCGCTGCACGGCGATGGTCTCCCACCGCCAGGCGATGGTGGGCGGGGTCTGCGTTGCGTCGTAAATGTGGAGGGTGTCCATGCCGCGCGCGTAGTCGAGCATCGTCAGCGCGAGCCAGCGCCCGTCGCTGGACCACGCCGGTCGTACCCCTGCCGGGCTGTGAATGACCTCGCCGACGTTGCCCGGCACCGTGACCGTCGCCTCGCCGGTCCATAGCACGGGTGGCTTGCCCGTCTCTGGGTGGAACGTGAGCAGCAGGTGATCGGTGCCTGGCCTCCATGTAACGCTATCGACGTCGTCCAGCGGCAGCACGGTGTCGTCGCCCGTCGCCGCATCGACCAACCGCACACGCCCCGCGTCGTCGATGAATGCCAGCGTCGGCTGGGTGGGGTGCCAGGCAACGCCCATCCACCACTGCACACGCACGGGCAGCAGGGTGAGGTCGTCGGCATGGCTGCCGAGATACAACGCCACATGATTGGCCGTATCGGGTTCCTCGACCACCGCAAAGTAGGCACCATCCGCCGACCACAGCAGCTCGGCGAACGTGTTAAGCCGCAGGACGCGCGTAGTCTCAGCATTGGCAGCGTTCACGAAATACAGTGCGTACCCGCCGTCGTCCGACACAAGAATACTCGCACGGTTGCTATCCGGCGACCAACGCACATCGGCAAAGCGTGCCCCCTCGAGCACCACCCGCCCAGCGAGTGTGAGGTGCGTGCCCCGGTCCCAGTCCAGCGTCCAGCGCCCGTTGGGCGAGGTTGCATTGGCATTATCGCCTACCCAACCGACCGACAGCACGAGGTTGCGATCCAGCGCGAACACCTCGTGGTTGCGCGCGGGCGACTTCGACGCGAGCAGTGGCGGCGGTGCCCCCAGGCGCGGCCCGGCGGCCATCGCCACGAACACCAGCAGCACCATCACCAGCGGTAACGGGATAATCACTCGTCGCATCATGGCAGGCCCACCCCCTCTAGCAGAAAACCGCCCAAATCCACCGGCTCGACGTGCCCGGTGAGCAAGTTCAGCCGGGCGACCTCGCCTGCATCGGGCGCCACGATGGACTGCGCCGCCATGTACTGCCCATCCGCCGAAAACCGGAGCTTGCGCGGCGGGTAACGCGTGTCGAAGGTGTGCGCGAGGTGCGGCGGGCCGTCCCCCACATCGAAGACCTGCACGATACCCCGCTGCGCCGATAGTTGGAACACCCCAAACGCCAACCACCGGCCATCCGCCGACCAGCGCGGTGTCACACTACCAGGGATGGTCATCACGCCCGAGGTGCCCTCGACGACCCCGGCGTGCTCGTTCAGCGGGGTGATGGCCCCGGCAGTCCACAGCGCCGGCGCGATGATCTCCGCGCCGATGAAGTTCAGCAGCAGGTGGTCACCGCTCGGCGACCACAGGGCCGAGTCGACCACATCGGTTTGTAGGGTGGTGGTGATGCCGGTTTCGGCATCGACGAAGTGCATCACCCCCTCGACATCGACGTAGGTGAGCGCGCTATGACCCGGACGCCAGGCCACCGAGGTGCGCGCCTTCAGCCGATTCGTCAACCGGGTGAGGCCGCCGCCCGTGCCCATGTGCAACGACGGGCGATTGTTGCGCGTCGCCGATTCCACGACCGCGAACCACGCGCCATCGTCGGCCCACAGCACCTGCACAAAGTCGGCGAAGCGCGCTAGCAGCGCCACATCGTTTGCGGCGGAATCCACCATAAACAGCCGATACGCGCCGCCCGTCGTCGCGACGACCGCCGCCCGCGCGCTATCCGGCGACCATGTGACCGTCGCCACACTCGGCCCGGCGAGGAGCAAGCGCTCATCGAGGTAAAGCTGCTGCGAGGTCGGCACTTCGATGACATGTGCGCCGTCAGGCGAGGGGTAGTTATCGTGCACCGTGTGCGATACCCGGGCCGTCAGGCCGTGCTCATACGCGAGAATATCGCTGCCGCGCGCCACCAACAACGGCGGACGAGCATCGCGCGCGCCCACGGCCAACGCCGCAAACACCATCGCCGCACCAATAACGGTCATCGCAGGCGCCAGTCGTCGAAGGATCATGGCAGGCCCAACCCCATCAGCCAGTCGTCGCCGATGTCCACGCGCCGAAAGTCACTCGTCGGCAGGTGCAGCAGCACGGTTTCGGTGGGGCGGGTGGATGGTCGACTTTGATACGCGAAGGTGCGGCCATCCGCCGAGAAGTAGAAGCTGCGCACACTCAACGACTCCCATGCCCTCGCGAGGCGCGGCGAATCGCCCGCCGTGTCGTAGATGTACAGCGTGTCGATGTGCGTCTCCGGCGCAGTGACCAGAAACGCC
Source organism: uncultured Anaerolineaceae bacterium (assembly GCA_964434365.1). Lineage (GTDB taxonomy): Bacteria > Chloroflexota > Anaerolineae > Aggregatilineales > Phototrophicaceae > CAYSVE01. The sequence goes on from CAYSVE010000233.1 coordinate 5,774, forward strand.
AGCCAGCGCCCATCATCGGACCACACCGGCCTTGTGTCCGGCGCGATCACGAAACTCGTGGCGTTGACGCCCCCACTGTAGTGCGGCAGCGGCGTGAAATTCTCGCCGTCCCATATCTCCGGCGGGCGATGCAAATCATCGTAGTGGAGCAGCATCCGCTCGCCCTCCGGCGACCACGTCGCGATTTGCACGTTGTCGGTGGGGAGCGTCGTGCTTTCGCCAGTGGGCGCAGCGAGGATGTGCACCGCGCCGCCCGGGCTACCGTAGGCGAATTTCGGCGTAACCGGGTTCCACCCGAGGCTGGTAACCCCACGCGGGATGCGCGAGAACGGTGTTGTTAGCATGTCGCCAGGTTGTAGAAAATACAGCAGCAAATCGCGGTCGGCATCCGCAGGCGATGGCGAGGGAATGTCGGTCGCTGTGAACCAATTGCCATCGGCGGACCAGCTCACCGCCGAGTAGCCATTGAGCCGCCCTACCCGCTCGATGCGCCCGGTTTTCGGTGCGACATGGTACAGCGCCACGTCGTTCGATGCCCTGACGACGATAACCGTCGCCTGCGAGCTATCTGCCGACCACACCACATCTGGCGCTGGCCCGGCAAAAGTCGTCGCATCGAAGTGGATCGGCGGGGTCAAGCGCTCCACGAGGATTTCGTGCGCGTCCGTCACCGTGATTTGCCATTGGCCATCGGGCGCAGGGGCACTATTCGCCCTTCGATGAAACAGCGGTACGTCGATTCCCCGGTTGGTCGCGTTGATTTCACGACCATTCGATGACGTGAGCAGCACGGGCAGGGTCTCGCCCTGGCCTACGACCGCCCGTGCGCCGTAAATCGCCGTAAAGGCGACAACTGTCAGCAGCGTTGCAAGCCGAAGCATCATGGTAAACCGAAGCCTTCCAGCGGGCCGGAGTCGGGGTCGCGCAGCGTGCGCAGATGCAACGTCGTTACGTCCAGCAGGCCGATTTCGGCACCCTCACGGATGTGCCGCCGATAGAGCAAAAACTGCCCATCCGCCGACCAACCGAGCGTGCTATACGGCCCCCCTTCGATGGACCACACCACCTCGTGGTCGATGCCATCCACTTCGTAGAGGTATAACCGGTGCGGAATGCTCAACACGTTCGACACGACCTCCACGGCAAGGTAACGGCCAGCCGGCGACCACGCCAGATGCCCCACCCGCCGCGAGCGGACCTGCGGGGCCGCGAGGGAGGTGCGCGCGTCGGCATGGAGCAGCAGCGCGTCTTCGCCGGTGGCATTCGCATGTGTGACCAGTAGCGTTTCGCCGTTCGGCGACCATTGTACCGACAACGGCCTCGACACATCGAGTGGGGTGTAGGTATCCATGGCCACATTATAAAGGCTGAGCGAGGCATCCTTCGTGATGAATACCACATGCGCGCTATCCGGCGACCACGCGAAGCCGGTTCCGGCGCTGTTATGCAACCAGTGCGAGGTCGTTTCGTCGAAGACGGCCAGGCCGCGTAGGCCATCGCGGCTGCCCACGCGTGCCACCCATCGACCGTTCGGCGCGGGCTGCGCCTGGATAAACCCGGTCGAGTTCACGAGCGGCGTGAGGTGGTCATCGGTTGGGGCGGCCCAATGGAGTGCGTAGCCCATGTTGCGCACCCCCGTCATCACGAGCACGCGGCTGCTGTCGTCGCTCCAGCGCGCGTAGATGACCGGCATCCGGTAAACGCCCAGCGAGCGCCCGTTCATCAGCACCCGTTGCGCATCGTAATCGGTGGTTTCGGTGGTGAGCGTGTGCAGGCCGTTCGGTGACGTGTAGCGCGGCATCGCCACCGTGTGCCGCAGGCCCGTTTGCAGGTCCATCACCAGCCCAGTGCGGAAGTACACCGGAGGCAGAGGGCGGCGCGCCCCGGCAGCCCCCGCGAGCAGAACGACGACGACCGTCGTAACGACCAACACCAGCGCAAGCGAGTTAATCCAGTATCGCATGGATGCGCTCCATCGCGATGAAGTTACCGCCCTGCCCTGGCACACGCTGCGTGTGGCCGCTCACAATGTCCAGCAAGGTGGTGGTCGTCGCGTCGGCGGGGGTGTGGACGAAACGGCCATCCGCCGACCACTGAAACGACGCCGACCCCGGCAGCGTCCACTCGTGCACGATTTGCGGCTCCCCGGCCCAAATCGACCCAACATCGTAGGTCACGGCGCGCAGCTCCCCGTCTGCCGATCGAATCACGCGTAGCCAATCGCCAGCGGCACCCCAGGCAGGCGAGCGCCGAATCGTGCCGTCGGTGGTCATCACCCGGCGCGTGGTGCCATCGAGCCGCACCAGATGCACCGACGACCGACCCCGACCTTCGACGGACTGCACCGCCAACTGCGTGCCCCCCGGCGCCCACGCCAGATTCTCCCCCGCCGGCACCACGCTGAGGGTTACGGCAACGGTGGCGGGCG
>CAYSVE010000234.1:0-8199 GCA_964434365.1 uncultured Anaerolineaceae bacterium
GAGGGGCAAATGATACTTGGCGCGATTTTCGCGAGCGGTGTGGCGCTTTACGCCCCGTTGCCGATGATTTTGCGTGTGCCGCTGGCGTGCATCATGGCGATTGTCGGTGGTGGGCTGTGGGGTCTTCTGGTGGGTGTGCTGAAAACCCGCCTCGGCGTGCACGAGATTTTCGGTGGGGTGGCCCTCAACGCGATTGCGAACGTGCTCACGATTTTCCTTGTCGCGAACTTGTGGTCGCCGGAGGGCGGTAACGCCGTCGACACCGGCCCCTTCCCCGATGCGGGACGAATGCCCTCGTTCAGCGGCGATTTTCCCGCCAGCGTTACCATGATCGTGCTCACGATTGTGCTGGCCGGGGTCGTCGTTTATGCGCTGAGGGGCACGCGCTGGGGCCTTCAGCTTAAGGCGACAGGCAAAAATGCGCGCAGTGCGCTGTTGCTGGGCGTCGCCACGGAGCGCGTCGCGCTGAGTGCGTTCGCCGTCTGCGGGGCGTTGGCCGGGCTGGGCGGGGCCTACGTCGTGTTGTTCACACGCGGCACGCTGCGCCCACTCGTAACGGGCGGCATCGGCTTTTTGGGGCTGCTGGTCGTGCTCGTCGTGAGCATCCGCGCGCTGTGGGTGCCGTTCATCACGTTTGCCTTCGCGGCGATCCTCAGCGGGAGCACGCGCTTGCGCATCACCATGCGCCTCGATAGCTCGCTGGCGGGTGTGCTCCAGGGGATGTTGGTATTGCTCGTGCTGCTGAGCAACGGCCTGCGGGCACGCTTCGCCGCGCCGGGCGATGACGCCGAGGCCACCGATACCCCGACAACGACTTCAGCACCCGTGAGTACAGGAGCTAGCTATGAGTGACGGACGCAATCGCAAGGACATCAAACCGGGGCTGAAGGTCGGCATTGTGCTGAAGGCCGACCAGCGTACCGGCAAAATCACCTATGGCGTCGTGAAGGATATTCTGACGAAATCCGGCACGCATCCGCACGGCATCAAGGTGCGCCTGGAGGATGGGCAGGTGGGCCGTGTCAAAGAAATCGAGAGCGACGAATCATGAACGAAACGACCCTCAACCTGCTCAGCGGCATTGTGCGGAACGCCACCCCGCTGGTGATCGCCGCGCTGGGCGAAACCATCACCGAACGTGCGGGCGTGGTCAACCTCTCGCTCGATGGCAGCATCATCCTTGCGGCGATGGCCGCGTTCGTGGTCGCGCTGCTGACGAACAGCATCTGGCTGGGCATCATCGTGGCGTTGCTGGTGGGCGGCCTCGTTGCGCTGATTATCGCGGCGGCGGACATCGAACTCAAGCAGGATCAGGTGGCGGTGGGCTTTGTGCTCACGCTGTTGTGTGCCGACCTCGCGCAGTTCATCGGCCAGGAGTACACCCGCACCCCTGGCCCGACGATCCCCGCGTGGGAGTTGCCTATTCTGAGTCGGATACCCGTGGCCGGGCCGATTCTCTTCGACCACAACCTGACGGTGTACTTCAGTTATGTGCTCGTGTTCGGGACGTGGTACTGGCTCTTCCGCACGTCGCCGGGGTTGGCGCATCGCGCCGTCGGCGAGCGGCCCGAGGCGGCCTTCGCCCGTGGCACCCGCGTGAACCGTCAGCGTTACATCTACACGATTATCGGCGGCGCGTTGGTCGGCCTTGCGGGGGCGGCCTACTCGCTGAACCTCAAGCCTGGTTGGGCCACGCCGCCCAACATGCGCGGCGACGGCTGGATCGCGCTGGCGATTGTGATCTTCGGTGGGTGGCACCCGTTTCGGGTGGTGCTGGGGGCGTATTTGTTCGCGGGGCTGCGCAGCCTGTCGAGCGTGTTGCAGCGCAGCGACACCGGCTTCCCCATCGTGTTGTTGAACGCGTTGCCCTGGTTGCTGATGATTATCACGCTGGTGCTCGTCAGCGGTGGTGTGAGCGAGCGCGGACTCCGGTTTTTGCCCGGCCCGGTGCGAACGCGCGTGCGGGCGTTCTTCCGCAGCGACCCGCCTGCGGCGCTGGGTACCCGATTCGATTGATGTATTGCGGGCGAGGGCTTACGTACGTGTCGCCTGCGGCCCTACGCAACCCGCTTGACATTTCGCGCGCTTTGGCCTTTGCTGTAGAATAGATGTTCGTAGCAAAGGCCATATCCCCATCGACGTCGAAAACATGTCCACTGGGCAGTTGATTGCAGCATTACGCCACACGAACCAACCGGTTACCGCATCGGATTCGCTAAGCGCACGGGCACGCGACGAATTAATCCGCCGCAACGACCGGCGGACAACCTCGACGTTAGCGCGTATTGTGCAAGGCCAAGGCGCGCCGAGCATCACGGCGCGGCAGCGTGCCGCCGAGGTGCTGGCGGGTGCGGGTGAGCATCAACTGCTGCTGGGGACGTTGTATCGCCACAAAGGACTGCGGACCATTTACCTGTGCGGGCTACGATACAATCCACCGTGCGACGATTTGCTGGCGCTGCTGGGCCATGCCGATTCGACGTGGCGGTTGACGGCGGCTTACGTCCTCGCCAATGTGAACTGCCCTGGCGCGGTGGCGGCTCTGAGTGACGCACTGGTCGTCGAAATGGCGCGCAAAACGCGCTCGCAGATGATCGCTGCGCTGGGCGCGAAGGGGGATACGTCGGTGATACCGGTGCTGCTGGAGGTGGCGTTGGCACACGGTGACGACCGCACCGACCGCGATACCGTGGCGGCGTTGCGGCGCATCGTGGGTGATGATATCGCGCGTAAGCGGGCGTTGTACCGGCATCGAGATTGGCGCGTGCGCCGGTTGATGGTGCGGCGCTCTGGCTACAACAAAACGGACATGCGCTATGTGTTGCGCGCCCTGCTCGACATCGACCCGGCGGTGCACGGTGAGGCGCTGCGGAGCCTCGCCAAAATCGTAACATATGCGGTGTGGGATTTTTTCGAGGACTTGTGGCGGGGCCTGCGCGTGGTGGCTCGTCGGCTGGGGCGGCGGTTTACGCGATGAACGTCGAAAATGTGCCCACCGGGCAGTTGGTTGACGCGAAACGGACTTATACCCCGCGCGTGGTCTGTTGAATTCCCGTGCGTTTCGGGGTATCCATAAGCGTGTACGCAACCCGCAGGAGTACCCATGCAACCACTCGGACCCAAAGACGTGCAGGCTGCCCTCACTGACCTCGGCCTGACCATCGACATCACGTTTTTCGAGGAGACGACCGCCACCTCGCAACAGGCCGCCGACCAGATCGGTTGTGTGGTGGGGCAAATCGTGAAGAGCATCGCCTTCATCGTGGACGGCCAACCCATCCTCGTATTGACGAGTGGCGATAATAGGGTCGATGACCGGAAAATCGCGACGTTGTACGGGGTAGGCCGCAAAAAGGTGAAGGTCGCCAAGCCAGACCAACTCGTGGAAATTTACGGCTACGAGCCGGGCGCGGTGCCGCCTTTCGGCCATCGCACAGCGGCGATAGCGAAGCACCTCGACGAGGGATTGCAGCGCTTCGAGGCGGTGTATGCGGCGGGCGGTGCACACAACGCCATCTTCGAAATTCCGGTGGCCACGCTGGCCGAGGTCACGGGCGCGGCCTTTACCGATGTGCGGGATGTGCGGAAAGAAGACACCTAGCGAGGGCATACCCTCATGGAAACTCTGCTTTTTCTCACGGTGGTGGCCTTCATCGTGAACCACGAACTCGACGCGATACAACAGGCGGAGTGGCGGTTCTTCTTCCCCGGCATGGACGATGTGCGCGCCTTTCGGCTTTTTGTGGCGTTGCATGTGCCGTTGCTGCTCGCCATTTTGTGGAACCTCGATACCGCGTGGTTCCGCACGACATTTTCGGTGCTGATGGTGGTTCATGCGGGGGCACACTACCTGCTGCGTAACCACCCGGCCATCAACTTCGATACCGCCTTCTCGCGGGTATGGGTGTACGGCGCTGCGGTGCTTGGCGTCGCGTATATCGCGCTGTTTTCGTTTCGGTAGAGGGGGCAGCATGACGAAGAAAAATATGAAACCCCGGCGCATTCATCACGTGCAGATAACCGTTGCGGCAGAGGATGTGCCGCGCGCGCGGGAGTTCTACTGTGGGCTGCTTGGCCTGGAGGAAATCGAAAAGCCGCTGGCCCTCAAGGCGCGGGGTGGCTTCTGGATGCGCCTTGCCGATCAGGAAATCCATGTAGGTGTGGAAGAAAAGCAGGGGATGCCGCTCACGAAAGCGCACATCGCGTACGAGGTCGCTGACCTGGGATTGTGGCGGGCAATTTTATCCAACGCTGGGGTGCCGATTGCGATTTCCGTGCCGATCCCCGGTTACGAGCGCTTCGAATTCCGCGATCCGTTCGGTAACCGCGTGGAACTCATCCAACCGGCGAAGCGCTAGCGACCGAAACAAAAAACCGAACGCGTGGGCGTTTGGCTGTGTGGAAAATGCGACCCTGATGATGTGTCAGGATTTGCTTTGTGTGGCGAGTTGGCGCAGGGTCATCAACGGCACGAGACGCTCGTCGTCCTTGCCCTCGTTGATGAGCACGCCGCCCCGGTCTACATCGCGGAAGCTGTAGAAGGCGCGCACGCCCTCGGCGAACTTGGCTTCCAACGCCTCGATGACGCCATCGGGTGCTTCGTGGTGGGTGAGCACGATGAAGTGATCGCCCTGAATACCGACGAAATCGTTGGGCGTGCCGCTCTGGCTAATCGCCTCGCGGATGGTGCGCGCGGCGAAGCCCATCACGTCGTCTGAGGCCATGAAGCCGTACACATCGTTGAAGGCGTCGTAGCCGCTGATTTCGAACTTGAACTCGGTGGCGTTGTCTTCGAGGTGACGCGCGCGCTCTTCCTCGACCATCGGGCCGGTGGGTAGGGCCGTACGCGCCTCGTGCAGGCTTTCACGCGTGGCCCGCTCGATGGAGTTCTGCACGCGCAACCGTAACTCATCGACATCGAACGGTTTCGGAATGTAGTCGTCGGCCCCGAGTTGCAGGCCCTCCACCACATCGGCGCGGCCATCGCGCTGGGTGAGGAAGATCACCGGAATGTGCTTCGTCAACGACGCATGACGCAACCGCAGGCACACCTCGTAGCCGTCCATATAGGGCAGCATCACATCGAGCAAAATAAGATGCGGGAACTTGGTGCGCGCAATTTCGATGCCCACATGGCCGTTGTCTGCATGGTAGACCTCGTACTGATGACTGGTGAAGTACATCAGTAGCATCTCGGCAACGTCCTGGTCATCCTCAATTATCAGCAGGCGCTTTTCGGCCATAGGCAGCTATTGTCCTTACTCGTCGCCGAGTACTGCACTCACAAGAAACTGATCGTCGCGGGCGTCGGTCGCGTTGGCCGTCGCCTCGCCGGGCTGTAATGGGGTTGCGGGGTTATCGACACGCAGCACATTCGTGAGGGGCAGCACCGATGCGGTCGGCGGAACTGCCGACGTGTCGACATTTGCCAGCTTCTCGAAGTACCCCAGCACTGCCGATAACTGCTCGGCGTAGAGCGCTACTTCTTCGTTGGTCAGGTCGAGCTTTGCCAATTCGGCGACGTACCGCACTTCTTCACTTGTGAATTCCACAATTTACGCCTTTGCAGCATTGTCCGCTTAATTATACTCAGATTTCAAACGGAAGACAAACCCCGTGTGGGCACTGTTACGCGTTCTACCTGTGCTATGATGAATTTCAACACAATTGGTGTTAGCTGGTTACGCCCCACATTCGGAATCAGCTTCGGTTTCGGTTGAGATTATCGGTTCGACAGAGAATGATGTCTACCCTGGATCACGTCATCGAGAGCAAACAGGCGCTGCTGAAAAACCGCATGAGTCGCACACCGATCGACGCGGTGCGCGCGATGGCGAGTATGCAAAGCCGCCCCCTGCCATTTTTAACCACCGTCGATAGCCGTGTGGCGCTGGTGGGGCAGGTGCGGTATACCCCGCCGGATATGAGCGACCTCTCGCGGGTGTACGACCCGGTGCTGATGGCCGGGAAGTATATCGAACTCGGTGGTGTCGATGCGATCTCTGTGTTTACCGATTCTGCCGTGAGCCACGACGGCAACGTGGATATCACGCTCATCAACGACGTGGCGAAGCGCCGCGATAAGCCGGTCATCGGCCAGGACTACGTGCTGCACGAGTATCATGTGGTCGAAGCCCGCGCGGCGGGCGCATCGGTCGTGATGCTCGCCGCGAGTGTGCTGGAACCGGACCTGCTTCGTTCGCTGTTGAGTGCCGTCCACCGCAACCGCATGACGGCGGTCGTCGAAGTCTTCGACGAGGAACAATTGCAGACGGCCCTGGAGTTCCGCCCGCAGGTTATCGGCCTCAGTAGTGCGATGCCCGGTAGTAACGAGGTCAACCTAGAAGTCGTACATGCCCTGCGAGAGCAGGTACCCGCCGGGCAAAAGGTGATGCTCGCAGCCCCGCTGTACACCCTGCGCGATGTCTCCACGGCAATCGAGTTTAATATCGACGCGATCACCGTGGGCGACAACCTGCTCACGAACATCGACAGCGCCCAGAAGCTGAAAGTGCTGCTGGGACGCCCCATTTAGGCAAAAAACCTAGCGCCACTCTAGCTCGAAGACCGCGCCCTCTTCGGAATTCGGGTAGTAGCCGCTCACGGGCTTCAGCACGAAACGCTCGCTCGATTGCTTCGCGAGGTTGATCGCCTGCCAGATGAACCCGTACACCATGTCGTTGGGGATGTCGGTATTGTTGTGCAGCGCATCCTCGATATTTTCGGGGTTCATCGCCGGGACGATGGCATCCGCCGTGCCCTTGCCGATCGCCGTGAGTAACTGTGGGCCACCATCGCGTGCATATAGCACACGCTGCATCTCGTTGATGAGCGACATCGGGTACCACCCCTCCGGGTCGACCTCACTTTCGCTGAGGCCGTGGCGCTCCATAATCGGCAGGATTTCGTGTTCTTCGAGGTTGTGCAGCCACCCCGCGAGGCCGCTACCCAAAATTTCGACGCTTTCCGGCGCTTGCATCTGCTTCATTGTGTTGAGTGCCACGATAATTACTTGCTCCCAGTTTCAAAATTGCTTGAGCGTTAATTGTAGTTTATGCATCGATGGAAAATCAATGATTTGTTTAAACCTGATGCACAAATGCTAGCCGGGCACTAACAGCAAAAACGCCGATTCCTAGATCGGCGTGTGGGGCGTTCATTTAGGTTGGCGGCGGTGTGCTTACCCGGGCACTAGCCCAATTCGATCTCGAAAACAGCACCCTCGGTAGAATGGGGGTAGTAGCCGCTGACGGGCTTCACGACGAACCGTTGGCCCTGCGATAGCAGGCGCATGACCTCCCAGAGCCACCCGTAGAGATGGTCGTTGGGTAGGTTGGTTTTGTTCGTCACCCGCACCTGTGTGTCGCTTATCCACTCCGAATGGAAACCGTATTCATCGAGCACGCCACGAATAAACGTCGTGAAGAGGTAGGGCATGCGCGCAAGGAAATCGGCTATATCCTTAGGTTGGAGGGCTTCCATCGTGGTTGTGGCGCTGGCTTTGCCAATAGCGACCAAAGTTTGCGGGCCGCCGGGTAGCGCGTATAGCTCGCGCCACATCGCGTCTAAAATTTCGCCGTCGTACCACTTGTCATCGACCAACGCACTTGCAGAAAACCCGTAGCGCTCGAACACGGTATCGGTTACGTGGCTTTCGAGGTTATCTATCCAACTCTTCAATGCAGCACCAACGATTTGACCGCCGGGTGGGTTTTGCATTTGGGTTGCAACATACGTCAGAGGGATCGGAGTCCTTCTTTGAACCATCACATTGTATTAAGTTAACATTGGGCATATTACCGGCGCAAAATGATGCATCATAATGTTGGGCGAATTCATGAGATTTTCACGACTGCAACACGGGATCGCCCACCCGGTGAATTTCCCTCAGAAGACTGTGGAAATATGACAACGCGCGGGCCTCACGTTACAATTAAATCCGTTTATTGTGTGCATTTGGGCGGGGGTCACGTTGAAACGATTTATCCGGGTTCTCCTCATAAGTTTGGGTCTGTTGATACCGCTGAGCCTCTATGCGCAGGAGGTCGGCCCTAACATCGAAATTACGGGTATCAATGCGACCGCCCTGCCAGAAATCACCGTTACGGCGAATGTCGTCGACCGCTTCGGCCAACCGGTACCAACCCTCGGCGCGGCCGATTTCGCCATTTCGGGCGCTTTCCCCGGCTCGGTGACAAT
>CAYSVE010000235.1:0-8198 GCA_964434365.1 uncultured Anaerolineaceae bacterium
CCAGTTACAGGGCTTACAGGTCTGCGAGCGATGGCCTACGAGCGATGAGTACACGGTCGGTGCGTTCGGCTTTGTCTTCGATATCGACAAAGCCGACTTCGAGCAACACGACCTTGACCTCATCGGTAGAAAGGGGGCGGTAGTTCACCCAGCGCTTGATCGTGTCGTAGCGCTTGCCGCCCCCGTGCACAATGAACAAATTCTGTTTTGCGATGACCGGCGGGCCGTCTTCCCACTCCCACAGGTCGAAGGTGATGAACTCTTTGTCGTCGTCCAAATCGTGGACGAAGCCCGGCAAAAAGCGCGGGCGTGCCTCCATAAACGGCCCGAAGTCGCGCATCCCGACGATGAGCATGCCGCCGGGCCGCAGCAAATCGTAGAAGATTTGCAGCGTGCGCTCGATCTCTTCATCGAGCAGCAGGTGGGGTAGGGCGCTACCCTTGCTGACGACCGCATCGAACGGGCCATCCACGTAATCGGGCAGGTTGAGGAAGTCCGTTCGCTCGAACTGAATTTTGTCCCCCACATCGTATTGTGCGGCAATCTCGTTGGCCTTCCGCAGCATGCCAGGGCTGGGGTCGGCAGCGACCACATCGAAGCCAAGTTGGGCCAATGGCACCGCCTGGATGCCCGCCCCGCACGAGGCATCGAGCACGCGGCTGATCCCCTGGTTGCGGAAGATCGCGCGCAGGCCAAGCCCTTCGCGTTCGAGCTGGGTTTCCCAGTCTCGATAGAAGTAACGATAGTACTCGGCTATCGCATCGTAGAAATCGTTGGTGTTGTTGGTATGCGTCATGCGACTCCTGCTTAAACCAAAAACGCCCTCTCGTCCCATAGTTACAAGGACGAAAGGGCGTGCTTTCGCGGTACCACCTTGTTTCCGGCAGAAGTTTCGCCGGCGCTCTTGGGCGCGTTAACGGGCGCGACGCGTCCCACCTTACTACAGTTCAGGCAGGCAACTCACGGGCGACCTTCCGCACCTGGCTACGAGTGGGCTTCCAGCCGATGACCCACACTCTCTTGCGCAGCCGGGGGCGCGTACTCCTCCCGGTCACAGTCTTTGCTCGATTGTTCGAATTGAGCGGAGTATAGCACGCTCGAAAGTTGAGCGTCAATCCTCCCCACCATTTTTTAACATCATGCTACGAATGCGCTCCGTCACCATGTCGATAGCGACGGTGTTGTGCCCCCCCTGCGGAATAATGACGTCGGCGTAGCGCTTGCTCGGCTCCACGAACTCCAGGTGCATGGGCCGTACCGTCTTCATATACTGGTTCAGCACGCTCTCGACATTGCGCCCGCGCTCGGCGATGTCGCGGCGCAAGCGGCGGATGAGGCGCACGTCGGCGTCGGTATCCACGAAAATTTTCACGTCGAACAACTCGCGCAGGGCGGGCAACGCGAGGATGAGAATCCCCTCCACCATGATAACCGTGCGCGGCGCGAGGCGCTCCGTCTCCTGTAGGCGCTCGTGGCGATGAAAGTCGTAGATGGGCATCTCAACAGCCTGCCAATTTTGCAACTGCACGATGTGCTCCACCATCAGGTCGTTGTCGAGCGAGTTGGGGTGGTCGAAGTTGATGTTCTTCCGTTGTTCCAACGGCAGTTTGCCGAGGTCCTTGTAGTACGCATCGTGGGGCAGGTAGGCGATGTAGTCGCGGCCTACGCGCTCGAGGATGGCGTGGACGACCGTCGTCTTGCCAGACCCAGTCCCGCCTGCGACGCCGATAGTCAATGGGCGTGACAAAGCTTGCTCCGTGATGTGCAACCAACAAAAAACCCGCCGGGGCGGGTGGTTAAGCCATCGAAGGGATTCGAACCCATAACCTATCGCTTACGAAGCGATTGCTCTGCCGTTGAGCTACGATGGCGTGCTCGGTACAGTATAGCACCCCCGGCTTTTGCGCGGCAAGGCCCAGCGTGCACGATTTTGCAATTTGTCTATACTGAGGGGTGTGAAGCGTAATCAGCATCTTTATCACCAAACCCAACAAAGGAATAACCAACCATGACCAGCCCGGACTCTCGCTTAGAAGACCTCGAACGCCAATTTGACAACCTCGCCGAACTCAGCGAGTATAACGAACTTGTCGAAAATGTAACGAAGCTTAGCGAGCGCCTGGACGAGGTGCTTGGCGACTACCCGTTTATCGAATTCCTGAAGGGCAAGCTAGACGACGCCCGCCAACACCTCGAAGGCAAACAGGAGGAGCTTGAGGGCATCGCGAGTATGGCGAAGATGTCGCTGCGCGGCGAACTCCGCCGGGCGCGCAACGAGGTCGAAGATGCGGTGGAAGACCCCGATAACGAGCGCGACCAGGAAAAAGCCGCCGAAGCGCTCGATGAGTTGGAAGAGGAGCTGAGCGGCTACACCGACAAGCTCGAAGAAGCCTACAAGGACATCGCCGATTCGTTCTACCAGTTCGAGCGACGTGTTGCAGCAGCAGAGCGCTACCTGAAGAACGCCGCAGACATCACCTTTGACCTCGGTGGCGATGAGAAGATCATCCTTGCCGACAAGGCCGAGTACAACCTCACCGGCAAAAGCCGCAAGGACCCCGACGGCTACCTGTTCCTCACAACCGAGCGCATCATCTTCGAGCAGCGCGAGAAAACCGGCGGTCGGATGGGCTTCGGTGGTCAGATGGAGCAGGAAGTCGAGTGGGAGGCGAGTCTCAGCGACATCAACGATGTGGAAAGCGAAAACAAGGGGCTGCTCGGTGGCAAGGACATGATTACCTTCAAAACGGGCGACGGCGATGCCTTGTTCGAACTGAAGGGAGGCGCAGCCAACGAGTTCTGGTTCAAGCTGGTCGAGGCGGTTCGCAACGGCGACGACATCAACAACGAGGACACTTGGAACTAGAGGTTTGGTGCTGGGTTTTCGATTGCGGACGCCGTTCTCGGCGTCCCTACGCCCCAAAACGACGGTAACGACGATAGATGTAAGGACGCGCTTCTACGCGTCCGCGAAAATGGGCACCGCAGACCCCACGATGTCAACCGCAGATTTCACGGTCGAAGTTAGCAAAATGTACAGCCTGTGACACGGCCAGCATACGCACATGCAGGCAACCATCGAATCGCCGCATCGTGCCCGACCACGCCCCACCGTTAATGCCGGAAGTGCCGCGTCCCCGTGAAGACCATCGCCAGTCCAGCCTCGTTCGCGGCGGCGATGACCTTGTTATCGCGGATGGAGCCGCCCGGCTGAATGACCGCCTTCACCCCGGCTACGACCGCCGCCTCCAAGCCATCGGAGAAGGGGAAGAACGCATCGGACGCGAGCACTGCCCCCACCGCTTTGTCCCCCGCCTTTTTTACGGCTAGCTCTACCGCATCGACCCGGCTCGGTAGCCCCCCGCCGATACCCACTGTGGTGTTTTTCGTTGCCAGCACAATCGCGTTCGATTTTACGTGTTGCACGGCTTTCCACGCGAATTCCAGCGCGGCGAGTTCGTCCGCAGTTGGTGCCCGCTCTGTCACCGTTTTGAAGTTCGTGCCGTCCGGGTCCCCGACATCGGCCTGTTGCAGCAGCAAGCCGCGATGCACACTGCGAAGATCGAACTCACTGCCATCGTGCGGTTGGGCGAGTTGCAGCAGGCGGCAGTTTTTGCGCTTTTCGGCAAGCGTTTGTTGTGCCGATAGCGTAAACTCCGGCGCGACGATGCACTCCACAAAAATCGAGCCGATGGCGTCCACGAAAGCATCATCGACGACACGGTTCACCGCGAAGATGCCCCCAAACGCCGATACCGGGTCGGATGCCAGCGCCTGTTCGTACGCCCCGGCGATGCTCTCGTTGGTCGCGATGCCGGTCGGTGTAAGGTGCTTGACGATGACCACAGTCGGGTCGGTGTAGGCGCTCACGGCGCGCCATGCCGCGTCGACATCGAGGATGTTGTTATACGACAATGCTTTGCCACCCAGCAATTGCCCACCGAGCGGCCCGTCGGTGGCGTGCAGGCTGTAGTACCCTGCCTTTTGATGCGGATTCTCGCCGTAGCGCATCTCCTGCGACAGGCTGAGGCCGAGTGAATATTGCTGGGGTAGCGCATCGGTCATCGTGCCAAGCGCAACATCCTCGGACAAATACGCGTGAATCGCGGTGTCGTAGTTGCGGGTGTGGGCGAAGGCCTTCACCGCGAGCTTGCGCCGCGTCGCCAGTTCGATCTCGCCCGTTGCTTGCAGTTCTGCGCCCAGTTTGGCGTAGTCGCCAGGGTCGCACACGGCGGCTACCTGCATGAAGTTCTTCGCTGCGCCGCGCAGTAACGTCACCCCGCCGATGTCGATTTGCTCGACGGCGTCCTGTACGGTGGTCCCCGCCTGCGATACCGTATCCTGGAATGGGTACAGGTTACACACCACCATGTTGATGGGGGCGTAGCCCTGCTCGGCGAGGGCTTGCAGGTCTTCATCGCGGCCTCGCGCGAGGATGCCCGCGTGGATGGCCGGGTGTAAGGTCTTTACGCGCCCGCCGAGCATCTCCGGCACGCCGGTTAGTTGTTCGACCGGGGTGACCGCGATACCAGCCGCTTCGAGGGTGTGTTGGGTGCCACCACTGGCCACAATATCCCACCCGAGGTTGACCATTAGCCGTGCAAAACCCAATAGTTCACGTTTGTCGTAGACACTAATTAACGCTCTTGGCATGGATGGATTCTCAGAGTTAACAATAGGCCACAGACAATAAATCGAAACGGGGCCATCGGCAAGCTACAGTTCGGTTCGTAGCGTTGCCGCAAAGGCCGCCGCCCGTGCCGGCGCATCACCAACGTAAGCGCTTGCGTCTAGCAGGTCGGCGATTTGTGCCTCACTGAGGTATCGTCGCAGAAACGCGCTTTGCACCAGGTGCCCCGCCAACGGGTTGACACCGCTGTCGGCCATATGTGCCCAGGCGTGCAGGCTGTGCTCCCGCAAATGCTCATGTGCTTCTTGACGGTCGGCCCCGGCCTTGACAACGGCCATGAGCACGCGCTCCACCGCTGCAAACGTGCCGTAACGATCCAGCGAGCGCTGCGCAGCGATTTCGTCGACGCGCAACCCACCGATGATGCGGTTGCTCACCCGCAGCATTTCGTCGATGGCGAGGAATGCGACGGGCAATATCTCGCGGCGGTTGGCGCTGTCATCGAGGGTGCGCTCTAGCACGGAGTGCACGGCGTTGTCGTGGGCGACATCCACCGTCGAGGTGACGAGCCGGGCGAGGCTATTCAGCTTTTCGGCGTTTACCGGGTTGCGCTTAAACGGCATCGCCGATGACCCCACCTGCTGCTTACCAAACGGCTCGCCCCACTCGCCGATCATCGGCGTTTGCAATATGCGCAGGTCCAGCGCGAATTTCGCCAGGCTACCTGCCAACCCACTTAGCGCGGTTACGACGCGCCAATCCTGTTTGCGGGGGTACGTTTGCCCGGCGATTACGAAGGCGTCCAGGTCAAGGGCGTCCATTAGCCAGCGTTCGAGTTGGGCGGGTGTCGTGTCGTCGAGCAGTTCGGCGTACGACGCTGCCGTGCCGACCGCGCCCTTCAGCCCTTTGCCACGGATGCCCGCCCGCACACGCTTAAGGTCGCTGTAGTCTGCGAGCAAGTCCTGGGCGTAGAAGGCGAGGCGATAGCCCATTGTGGTTGGTTCGGCGGGTTGGATGTGCGTGTACGCCATCGTGACGTGATCCTTCAGCGCGTCGATTTGCGCCGCGAAGGCCGTCAGCAACTCGTGCAGGCTCGCAAGCACGAGGTCGAGGGCCGCCCGTACGCGCAGGGCGTCTGCGTTATCCTGTATATCGGCACTCGTCGCGCCCAGGTGAATGATGCCGCCGCCGACCGGGCACTGCTCGGCAAATGTTTTGACCTCGGCCATCAGGTCGTGGCGTACCTCCGCTTCGATCTCCAGCGCGCGCGGGATATCGACCAGCTCGGCGTGGGCTTGTAAATCGGCGACTTGCGCCTCGGTGACCAGCCCAACTTTTGACTGCGCGCGGGCGAGTTCTACCCAGATGCGCCGCCACAGCCGCCGGCGCCCGGCTTCGCTCCACAGGGTACGCATTTCATCGGTGCCGTAGCGCCACGTAAATGGCGACTGAAAGACGTCGTAGTTTGTCATCGTTTCTTCATCCACGTTTTCTCCACATCCACAAAAAACTCATCGAAACACTCAAGACTTATTGTGAATAACATCACAAGATGCTAATGTAAGTGGCATCCAATTGCAGCACCGCACACGATGGAGGGAGTTGCTATGCCACGGGTTATCATCATCGGCGCAGGCTTTGGCGGCCTGTTCACTGCACGCCACCTCGCCAACACCGACGTCGATGTACTGCTCATCGACAAGAACAACTACCATACCTTCACGCCGCTCATTTATCAGGTGGCGACCTGCGGCCTCGAAGCCGAAGAGGTCGCCTATCCCGTTCGGAAGATTTTCCGCAACAACCCAAACGTGGACTTCATGCTTGGCGAAGTTACCGAAGTCGACGCAGAGCGTAAGCTGGTCCGCGCGAAGACGAACGGTACCTCCCGCGAAGAAGCCTACGACTACCTCGTCGTCGCGGCAGGCAGCGAAACCAACTTCTTCGGCAACGATGCCCTCGCGCAACGGTCCTTCGGCCTGAAGGACCTCAACGATGCGATGGTGCTGCGCAACCACATCCTACGGTTGTTCGAAAAAGCATCGTGGACCGATGACGACCAGTACAAGCGTGCCCTCACGACGATGGTCGTCGTTGGCGGTGGCCCCACCGGCATCGAAACTGCCGGTGCGCTTTACGAACTGTACAACAGCGTGCTCCACCGCGAATATCATAACCTCGGCGGCCTGAATGCGCGCGTTATTCTCGTCGAAGCGACCGATACGCTGTTACGGCCTTACCCGGAGAAGCTTCGTAAATCGGCCTTGGAGCAATTGCGGTCGATCGGCGTCGAGGTTATGCTCGAAAAAATGGTCGAGTCTGTCGAAAAGGACCGCGTTTTGCTCAAGGGCGGCGAGGCCATCGATACCTACACGCTGGTGTGGGCGGCGGGCGTGCAGGCGTGGGGATTTGTTTTTGTGGTGGGGGTCGAGCTGGCGCGGGGCGGGCGCATCCCAATAAAGCCGACGATCGAAGTCGAAGGTCTCGACGGTGTCTATGCCCTTGGCGACATCGCTTACCTCGAAGACCCCGACGGCAACCCCTATGCTCAGCAAATCCCTGTAGCCCAACAGCAGGCGAAGCTCGCCGCGAAGAACATTCTTCGCCGCGTGGCAAACGAGCCAGAAGAGACCTTCGTCTTCTTCGACAAAGGAACGATGGCGACGATTGGTCGTAGCCGGGCGGTTGCGTGGGTGTACAACCGCATTCAAATGACCGGCTTCCTGGCGTGGGTGGCGTGGCTGGGGTTGCACCTCATCACACTGTTGGGCTTCCGCAACCGGGTGCAGGTACTCATCAACTGGATGTGGAACTACCTGGCCTTCGACCGCGTTGCGCGGGTCATCCTCGAAGCGCCCCAACCCGAACGCGACCCCGTCAGCGGCGATTAGCGTAGGGTAGGCGGTGGGTAAACATGGAGAAAACCGCCCAAATGTGGAGGAAAGAAGTAATGTCTTCCTTTACACTTCCCGGTGTCAGTCGATTTGACTGCTGCAAACACTGTAAGGGAGAGAGAAACCCAATGCACAAGACATTACTCTATTTTCTCGCTATCGGTTTGCTGGCGGTACCCGTATTCGCCCAGCTTTCCGTCCCCCAAAACGTCGAGGTCATCGGCGGTGACGAAGAAGCCCTGCGGGCGTTCATCGCGCGCTGGCAAGGCGGCTATAGCCCCTTCATCGAAGAGGCCGTCACAATTACTATCGGTGCGTTGCCCGAAGGCTTCGAAATCGATGTGCCGCTCGATAGCTTGGACATCGTCGGAACGGTACAACGTACTGGTGGCTTCGAAGATAACGTGCAAATTATCGCCACGGCCAGCGAGCTTCCCGCCGAGCTTCTGCCGACCCTCAGCGAACGCCTGACGGACGGCGAATGGCGCGATGTCACCGAGGAGCGCAACCGCATAGGGCGGCCCACAGGCTTCGTTCAGCAGGATATGCAGAATGCGCTATTCTGCGCTGATGGTGACGAACCGGCGGTTATGGACGTGATGGCCATCGAAGATGGCGAAGGGGCGCAGGTTCAGCTATTTTTGCGCTTCACCGAGGACCAATACATTTGCACC
>CAYSVE010000236.1:0-8197 GCA_964434365.1 uncultured Anaerolineaceae bacterium
TGGTACTGGTCGGCTTTGGTAGCCTCATCGCCTGGACGGCGCAGACTTACGCATCGCAGGGGCGGTTGCTATTTCCATTTGTGGCTGCAATTCACCCAATGCTTGCCTTCGGCCTGATTGCCGTACTGCGCGGTCGCATCACACGCCTGATGCTAGCAGCGCTTGCCTTGTTTGCCCTCGTTGTACCTGTTGCCTCCATCGTGCCGACGTATGCCTCACCGACGCCTTTAGAGACCCTGCCGCGTACTGTCATCGAGGTATACGCCCGCTACGACGACATCGAACTGGTGGGGTACCAGGTAGAAGACCGTCGCTACGCACCGGGGGACGATTTGCCGGTCACGGTGTACTGGCATGCCGCCGAACCATCCTCGCGCGACCTGAGTGCGTTTCTCACGGTGGTTAGCCCCGCTGGCGATGTTGTAGGCAAAGTGGACACCTACCCCGGTGCCGGAAGGTTGCGTACATCCACATGGGAAGGGCTTTATGCCGACAGTTATGTGCTTCATCTGGACGAGGATACTAATGGGCGCTTCGACCTGCGGCTACAGGTGGGCTGGTGGCACTTTCCTACCGAGTCCATCATCGTGCCAACCGACGCCGACGGCAATCTGTTGGACAGTGTGCTGCTGGATGCCGGTGGCTTTGCCGGGAAGTCCCTTCTGACTGAGCCGTTCACCGAAGTCGAACCGGCACGTTTCGGCGGAGCCATCGAATTAACCGGTTATCGCTACGACGACGCGCAGCTTGCACTACGCTGGACGGCTATCGATACGCTGGAAGAAGATTACACCGTGTTTGTTCAATGGCTTGATGATAAGAATGATGTGGTATCGCAAGGGGATGCACCGCCGCCCCTGAGTACGCGCTACTGGCGCGCAGGAGATGTTGCCGAGTCGGTCCACCATTTGCCGCTGCCACAGGTGACTGGAAACTATCACTTGGTTGTTGGTTGGTACCATCCAGCGGACTTCGCGCGGCTGCCAACATTGTCCCCGGGTGATGCGTTTACGCTATTCGACCGAACCGTTGACTAACCGTACAGTTCTGCCCAGGCCTGCTTGAGGTCGCGGTAGGTGTTTTCGAGCATGTCGGGAATCACACGTGTTTCGCCGACGGTGCTGATGAAGTTTGCATCGGCGGGCCAGCGGGGCACGATGTGCAGGTGAAAATGTTCTGCGATGCCTGCTCCCGCTGCGCTACCCAGGTTGGCCCCGAGGTTAAAGCCCGGTGGATTAAATACTTTGCGTAGGGCTGAAATTGATTGATTTGTCGTGAGCATGAGGTCGGTGAGCGCCTCGGTTGGCATGTCCTCCTGCGAGGCGACATGCTTGTAAGGAATGACCATGAGGTGGCCAGTGTTGTAGGGGTACAGGTTCAGCGTCACGTATACATGAGTGGAGCGGGCGACGATTTGTTCGGTGTCATCCTCACCGCTGATTTTGTTACAAAAGACGCAGCCTTCAGGTTTCGGTTTGTTGCTGCGGATGTATGCCATTCGCCAGGGTGTCCAGAGGTGTTCCATGGGTTTGCTTGTGTCTGATATAGTCTGCAACCCGCCGATTATACTCAAGCCGGCGATAACGTGCGAGGTGGCTCGTGGTAAAATAGGCGCGGAAATATAAGCAAGTGTGAACACGCGTGATGACCATGACACTCACAGCCGAACGAGTAGCCACAGCGTTACAACCGCGCCCGGTTCGGTTTTTCGAAACGGTCGGCAGTACGAACGATGAGGCCCTCGCATGGCTCGCAAGCGATGCGCCCGATGGGTCGGTTGTCGTTGCCGATGAACAAACCGCTGGGCGCGGGCGAATGGGCCGCACATGGCACACGCCGCCTGGCGTCGCACTTGCGCTATCGGTTGTGCTCCGGGTGCCTTCGGCGGAGCAAATAACGATGGTCGCGGCGTTGGCGGTGTACGATTTGTTCGAAGCGCTTGGCTTGACGAACGTTGGCATCAAATGGCCGAATGATGTGCTAATTGGTGAGCACAAAGCGTGCGGTATTCTTCCAGAGGCAGTTTGGAACGGCGATTCGCTAGACGGCGTCGTTTTGGGCATTGGCATTAATGTGTGTAACCCCGTTAAAACGGCCGATTACCCGGCAACGTCGATAGAGGCTGCCTTGGGGCGTTCAGTCGACCGAGTCGCGCTTTTGGCCGTTTTACTGCTCTACATCGATGATTGGCTGGAGAAACTCGGCACCGATGCGCTTATGACGGCATGGCGACAACGACTCGTGACATTGGGGCAAGCTGTACACCGTGGGGATGTGCAGGGCGTCGCGGAAGATGTTGCCCCAGATGGTGCCCTGCTTGTGCGATCAAAGGACGGTGAGTTAGTACGCGTTGTAGCGGGAGATGTCGCGTAGGATGGGCATTCGGCTGGATTGGGAAATCGAGGCAGAACAGGCCTCCGTACAAAATGTCGGCGAGGACCGTGAATCGTTTCGCCAGCGTTGGATAGCCCGACTACGCTTTTTGATGGTCGTTGCGGTGGTGGTTGGGTTGCTAGGGGTATTCCTGGGTGTGGTTTACTGGCGTTTGCGCCTCATCGATAGCCAGATCGAGCGCTCTCTGGAAGATACCGTCGCCGCAGAGGTGGCAAACCTGCGTATCGGTGACCGGCAGGCCTACATGGAGGTTCAGCGAAGTGCTAGCGAGGTGTGGCTTCAGCAACAGGCGCAGGTTTTCGAAGACTACCAGAGCCGCAAACGCAACAGCGATCTAACACTTACCGGGCGCGTTGTCGACATCGAGGTCGATGGAACGCGCGGGCGTGTTCAGGTTGAAGAAATCATCGATGGCGTGCCGTATGTGCAGACGTGGTTCTACTGGCGTTACGAAGACGGCTGGCGACATGTTCCGCAGGATTCGACGTTTTGGGGAGATGCTCGCACCATCGAGCGTGATGGGGTGAGGGTACGGTTTCGTGAGTTAGATGCCGCGGTGGCCGAGGCAATGGCTTCTGCTATCGAGGGTTGGCTAATATACTGTGAACCGCTGGCATGTGGTGATGTGCCCAACCTGACGATAGAGATCATCCCCGATCCAGGACTTCAACTGGGTTGGGCCGCCGAGAACCCGTGGCAACTGCTGGTGCCGTCACCCTACGCAGGTGTCGCCCGGCTCGATCGACCGTTCGATGACGCGCTGCGCATCGAAATCGCAAACCTCATCGCCGAACGGTTGGTAATACAGGCCTCGGGTAACCTCCAACCTGACCGCTTTGCGGATGCGAACTATTTGCTCACTGCGGTGCGGACATGGTTGTCGGGGCGGTTCGCAGAAATCGAGACGAGCAGCTACATGGTCTCGACGATGACGACACGCTACGGTGATGCCACTGCGGGTCAGCTACTGGCGAATTTGGGCACGGCCAGCCGTGTAGATGTAATCAACTCGACGGTCGGTGTGAACTCACTTGCGGAGGCCGAACTCGATTGGCGCGATTTCCTCACGTGGCGGCTTGCCCTCGAAGAAATTCTAATCATCGAGCAACAAGATCCGGCCCTGTTGCTGGCCCTCTACGACCCGGCAGGACAGGCTCTCGCACAGCAGCGCTATAACACCCAGGAACGCCTCGAAAACCCCGTTGTGCTGATTTCGCAGGCTGCTGTCTTCGATGATGGTACGCCCGGCCTACGTGCGACCGTGCTCGCAGGTACGGGGGAAACATCGCGCGAGCTGGAGGTGCTGTTCAAATTGGTGGATGGGGTGTGGAAGCGCGCCAGTTGACGGTATGATGGTGCAAACACAAGGGAGGGAAACGCCATGAGCAATATTGATGATCTGAGACAATTCGACGAAGAACCGGACATCGAGTTCGATGCCAGCGTTTTCGAGCAGGTGACGACGGTCGAAAACCCGAAATTTATGGGCATGACCGCCATCGAGCGCATGTTTGCGGCGATTTTTCTGTTTCTGGCGGTGCTGGTGGCGTGCCTCGCCGCGCTTATCGTTACCGGGCGGGTGGTGCTTTAACATCTACTCAGTTGGACCGAAGGGGCCGGTATCACTGCCACCAAGGGCTTCCAGCTCTGCTGCGATGCTATCGATGTACTCGGTTGCTTCGGCAACGCGCGCATCCGCTGGATGTGCGAGTTCGACAAAGCGCGCGAAATCCTCGGCGGCATTCGGGCGTGGCCCCTGCGTATAGTAAAGCACACCCCGCGCGAAATACGCGTCGGCATACGCGGGGTCGAGTTCGATCGCGCGGTTGTAGTCTGCGAGTACCCGGTCCCACTCGTAGATGAGGAAGATGTGGTCTCCGCGCTGTTTGTAAAGCGCGGCGAGTGTTGCATCGGATAGGTTTGCATCGGTAGCGACGTCGATGGCATGAGTTATGTCTGTGATGGCCTCATCGAAGTTGAAGGCCGTGGCCTGTACTTTTGCATTGTAGGCATACATGGATACCTGTAGGCGAGAAATATGCTCGGCGATGTGCCAAGCAGAAATTTGCGCAAGCAACGGCACGATAAGGAATATGATCTTTAACATTTTTTACTCACTCACCGCCACATGTATACGATAGTAATCCAGAGTGCATTCACCTTGTGATATATCCCAAATGCTTTGGGATAAAATTGGGATAAAACCCCGAACCTCGCTTTACAGCCCACTTTAGGGTATAATTATGAACGATTTGTAAGCTTACTTTGCACGATGCACATGGACGCAACGTTCACAACCTAACCTATGAACACCCCCGCGTACCAGTGCAATTAACACGACCACAACAACCGGAACCTGTGCGGGGCTAGCACGAAAGGAGCTTCGTCTGCGACGGCGCAGGCGCTAAACGCTATGGTAATGGATATTGGTACAGTAAGGCCCATAAACATCAACGAGGAGATGCGCGGTAGCTACCTCGACTACGCCATGAGTGTCATCGTGGCGCGTGCGCTCCCCGATGCCCGCGACGGCCTCAAACCGGTTCACCGCCGCATATTATACGCGATGCACGATATGGGCCTACGCCCAAATTCGTCGTACAAGAAGAGTGCGCGTATCGTCGGAGAGGTGCTCGGTAAGTATCACCCCCACGGTGACAGTGCCGTATACGATGCGATGGCCCGCATGGCGCAAACGTTCTCGCTGCGTTATCCGCTTGTCGATGGGCAGGGTAATTTCGGTAGCGTCGATGGTGACCGCCCGGCTGCGATGCGCTACACCGAGGCCCGCCTTGCGCAAATCACCGAGGAACTGCTCGCCGACATCGGCATGAACACGGTGGATTTCACCGACAACTACGACGGCCAGCAGCAGGAACCGGTGGTACTCCCCGCGCGTTTGCCAAACATGCTGCTAAACGGCGCGAGCGGTATCGCCGTCGGCATGGCAACGAACATTCCACCACACAACCTCAACGAGCTTGCAGCGGCAATAACGTACCTTATCGACAATTACGAGCGCGTCGACGACGTGACGGTCGAGGAGTTGTTGCAATTTGTCACCGGGCCAGACTTCCCCACCGGGGGGCAGGTCATCGCGAACGACGAAATGCGCGAAGCCTATGCCACCGGTCGCGGACGGGTGATTATCCGCAGCAAGTACGAGATAGAAGAGGGCAAGAACGATAGCTTCAAGCTGGTGTTCACCGAAATACCGTATCAAATCGGTAAGGGCACCATCATCGAGCGTATCGCCGCGCTTGTGCGCGACGGCAAACTCAGCGAAATCCGTGATTTGCGCGACGAAAGCGACCGTGAGGGGATGCGCCTTGTCGTGGAACTGAAACGCGGCGCACAACCGCTGAAGGTACTCAATCGGCTGTACAAGTACACGCCGCTGCAAAGTACGTTCGGCATTCAACTGCTGGCGCTCGTCAACGGTGAGCCGCGCACACTCAGCCTGAAGCGTGCACTCAAGATTTACATCGACCATCGCTATGAGGTTATTGTTCGCCGTAGCGAGTACGAACTCGATAAGCTGCGCGCAAGGGCACACATTCTGCTAGGCCTCATCAAGGCGCTCTCGAACCTCGACGCGGTGATTGCCACAATTCGAAACGCGGCTGATGTCGAAACGGCGCGCGCGCAATTGCAAAATCGCTTCGAACTTAGCGAAGTGCAGGCCAACGCCATCCTCGAAATGCAGTTGCGGCGTCTGGCAGCCTTGGAGCAGCAAAAGCTGCGCGATGAGTACAACGAGGTGCAAACGCGCATCGGCTACCTGGAAGATTTGCTCGCCAGCCCGGCGAAAATTCTCTTGCTCATTCGCGAAGATGTCGCTGAAATCGTCGAGGATTATGGCGACGAGCGCAACTCGGAGATTGTTGTTGGCGTAAGTGCAGATTTCAACGAAGCTGATCTCATCCGCGAGGAAAATGTGCTCATCGCCCTAACGAAGAACGGCTACATCAAGCGCGTGCCGGTGGATGTCTACCGCTCGCAGCGGCGCGGGGGCAAGGGTGTCATCGGTATGACGACCCGCGAAGAAGACACCCTCGACACGATTTTCGTATGCAGCAGCCTGGACCACATCCTGTTTTTTAGTGACAAGGGTAAGGTGTACAGCGAACGCGCCTACAATATCCCCGAGGCGGGGCGTACTGCTCGTGGTACCCTCATTCAGTCTGTACTTGCGATGGAAATGGACGAACGCGCAACCGCGCTCCTCCCCGTGAGCGACTTCGACCGTGAGGGGTATTTCGTCATGGCGACACGCGCGGGGCGCATCAAACGAGTGGGCCTCAACGAGTTTGCTGCGGTTCGCCCCAGCGGTCTCATCGCGATACGGCTAGAAGATGACGATTATCTGAGTTGGGTGAAATACACCAGCGGCGACCAACACGTCCTTATGGTAACGGAACATGGCCAGAGCATCCGCTTCCACGAGAACGATGTGCGCGTCATGGGGCGGCCCGCCGGGGGTGTAAATGGCATTCGGCTTATGGGCGATGATAAGTGCGTTGGTATGGATGTTGTCGAAGAAGAAGACTCTCACGTGTTGATCGTGACAGAGTTTGGCTTCGGCAAGCGCACACCCATCGATGACTATCCGCTACAAAAGCGCTACGGGACAGGCGTGCGTACACTGGCCCAAAATGAGCGCACCGGGCTAGTAACGGCGATGCGGTGCATCCGCGAGGGCGATGATGTTATGCTCATTACGCAGCACGGGACCGTGTTGCGCTGTATGTTGGACCAGGTGCGTGAGACAAAGCGCAATACGCAGGGGGTTACGTTAATGAACGTTGCCGAAGCCGACGCTATCGCGAGTATCGCGATTATCGACGCGGAAACGGAGGCCGTCGCTGAAGTGGAGGAAGAAGCACCACTTAACGGGAACGTCGAGTAATCGTTGAACCGAGTGCAAACTAAAACGCCACTCTGCAAATGAGTGGCGTTTTTGTATTCGTTTGCCGAACGCAAGGGCAGACGACTATTCGTCGCCGTGTTCTTCCTCGCCCTCACCGCCTTCGCCTTCTTCACCTTCCCCATCGCCGCCACCGACCAACTGCTCCATGAGCGCACGGCGCGCTGCGGACGTCTGGTTCACGGCGGCGAGCATTTCTTCCGGGTCGTTGAGGATCTTCACCTTATCGCCAAGGGTCAGGTCCTTGACGTAAATACGATCACCAACTTCGGTAAGGGAGGATAGGTCGACCTCGACCTGGTTGAGCATGTTGGACACGGTCATTTCCAGGCTAAGTGAGTTCGGGCCAGTGAGCAGAATGCCCTTGCGCGACTCGACAGCGGGACTCTGGTTGATCATGACAACAGGCACCTCGATTACGAGACGGTCGTCTTCATCGACAGCGAAGAAATCCGCGTGGATAATCGTGCCCTTCAAGATGTCTCGCTGCACGTCACGTGCGAGTACTTTCATGGGGGCGTTCCCATCATCGACGTGCATGTCGATGATGTTCGTACCACCCGCGCGCATCAACGCAACTTCGAGTTCGCGGTACGGAACCTGAAGGTTCTGTGGGGCCTTCTTCGGGCCATACACGTTAATCGGGACGATACCCTCACGGCGAAGACGCCCGACCTTCTTGCCGGTGATCTCGCGCGATTGCGCCTTAATCACAAATTCTGGCATGGCTATGACTCTCCTGGCTGCGTATAAACCAGCAGCCTGCTCTAGATATTCACATAAAAGGCGCCCAGCCATGGTGGCTGGACGCCAGAAAAACATAAGCGGGTAATGGGATTCGAACCCATGACACCTTGCTTGGGAAGCAAGTGCTCT
>CAYSVE010000237.1:0-8192 GCA_964434365.1 uncultured Anaerolineaceae bacterium
CCCGACTCCGCCAAATCTAGATGTTCCCGGTCGGGTGTGCTCTGCCAGAGAAAGAACGACAGGCGACTGGCGACCTCGTAGCTGTCGAGCCGGCGCAGGCTCGTGTCGCCCTCGACGGGTCGACCAACCTCGATGCGGTAGAGGGCGTTACCCTCACCCAATAGCCGACCAACACCCACCCGGTGATCCGCTTACGCACCGATGAAGGGTCGCTTGGCGAGGATGTGCGCATGCGCCAGGCCTTCAAGTTCGCCAGCGACCGCGACATCGTCAACCTCGACGTGTTGGATGGCAGCGGTGTCGTCGCGAATAATGACCCCATCGGCCCGAGCTACGGCGTGTTCTACAACCCGCAGGAAAACCGCGCCTACGACCCCGAGGCAGCCTGTGCGCTCATCGCAGAAATGGAAGCGGACGGCGCAGGGAACGGCTTCATCAGCGATGGCCGTGTGAGCGTGCCGTTTTACATCGGCGATACCTTCGAATACCCCGATGTAGGCGTGGTGCTGCAAGACCTCTGGGCTACCGCGTGCATCGATGTGGAACTGAACGTCGTGCCGGAGAACGTCTACTACGGCGACGGTGACGAAACCTGGCTGGAAACCCAACTCGGGATGACGGCGTGGGGTACCCGCCCGGTACCGCAGGAGTACATGAGCGTCGCCTACACGACGGGCGCCCCCTTCAACGAAGCGCGTTGGTCCAACGAGGCGCTGGATGCCCTGGTGGCCGAAGCCGCCGTCACGGCGGAAACCAACGCCCGCGCCGCACTCTATGACCAGATAAGCGGTATTTTCTTCGAGGAAGGGCCGATCATTATCCCGTACTTCCGCCCGGTCGTAGGGGCCTTCCGCGATAACGTCGCTGGCCTGGAGATGCACCCCTTCCCTGGCCGTACCGACTTCCGCAGCGTGAGCCTGAGCAGCTAGCTGGCGCACCCCCCCACACACAACGGGCACGATGTTCTGTGCCCGCCGATACACACCAAAAACCGCGAGCGCAACATTGGCTCGCGGTTCACTTTTTGCCCGGTTATCATTGTTTGTGGCGGTTAGTCGCCGGCCCCACGAGCATACAGCCTATCGGAGCCACCGCCTGCCCTAAAAGGGGCGCGGCTGATGGGTAAGATGAAGTTAAACGACGAGCCACTGCCGAGTTCGCTTTCTACCCAGATGCGCCCACCGTGCGCTTCCACGGCCAATCGGCAGAAGGCGAGGCCCAGGCCCACCCCTTTGATGCCGTCGTCGGGCTTCACGCGGCTGAACTTATCGAAGATACGGTCGCGCATTTCTGGCGGTATACCCGGCCCGGTATCCACCACACAAACGCGCACGCTAGACGAAATTTGCTCCACGCGCAGCGTCACCTGGTCGTTGTCTTCGGTGTACTTCAGCGCATTTTCGATGAGGTTGATAATCACACGGTGGATCATATCGCGGTCCACCTTCACGTTGGGCAGGTCGTCGGCTACCTCTAGCCGCAGTTTGCGCTGCGCGCTCACGGCGAAGGGCCGCGCGAGTTCCACGACCGATGCGACAATTTCGCCCGCGCCGATGACCTCGGGCTTCAGCGCATCGTGGCCGTTTTCTAGCCGTTGAATATCGAGCAAGCTGGCGACCATCCGCGAAAGCTGGTCCACACTGTTGTTGGCCATGCTCAGCACCTCGCCGATGCGCCCGGTGGTTTCGGGCAGCAGGCGTTCGAGCGACTTCAAGCTAAAGCTGACGTTTTGCAGCGGGCCACGCATATCGTGGTACACCATCGCCGTGAGGTCGTCGCGCAGCTTTTCCAGTTCCAGTTCGCGGCTAATGTCCTGCTCCACCCACTCGATGACCGCCCGGCCCTCGAAGTTGCGCTTGCGCATCTTCACTTTTACCGGCACCTGCCGGTCGTTGGCCGTCCATGCCGTGGTACGATACGACGACAGCCGGTTGGTTTGCATGGGGTCGCCGGTGGTAAGGCCGGGGATACCGCGCTCTGGGCGGTGCACCCGGTTGATGTTCATGCCCACCATCGCATCGCGCTCGTAGCCCAAAAACCGGCAGGCCTGCCGGTTAGCGTCGAGGATAATGCCGTCGATGTCGGTGATAATCACCGGGGTAATGGCGTCATCGAAAAGCCATTGGTAGCGCGCACCTTCTTCGCGGACGGTTTGCATCCGTTCGCCGGTGGTGGCTGTTTGGCTCAGCAGGCTCGCCACTTCTTCGATGAGTTCCACCGCTTGCCGATTGAAACCGTCTACCGTTTTGCTAACGAACATCAACACACCGAAGGGGTCGCCCTTGGCGTTGCGCAGGGGCACACCCACCGCGCTGCCGCCGCCCATGCGCTTGGCGTCGCTGGGCCAACGCGGGTCCGTCGAAATATCGTGGATAACGATGGTGCGCTGGCCGTGGTGCACGAAGCCGATGAGGCCGCGATCGAGCAAAATTTGCCATAGCGTGCCATCGGAGCCGACGTCCATCGCATACGCATCGGCGATACCACCAACATCATCGAAGGTGATGATGCAACCGCTACCGATACCCAGGGCATCGCCCAGGCGGTGCAGCGTATCGCGCCATGCGCCACTGAGGTTCAGCGGTTCGTGCCGCTGCAACGAGCGCGCGATTTGGTATAGGGTATGCCAACGCTGAATTTCGTTAATTTCCATAAGGGTTCGTCAATCAACGTTAAGATTGCGTATGCCCGTAGTGTACCGTAATTTCGGCAAGAACGTGAGTACTGTTGAATAAAAATTCACTAACCTGACGGATTTGATACAACATTTTAACGGCCCCGGCGGAACGAAAACCCTTTTGAAACAGACTTAAGAAGTTAGAACGTCAATGATGTGAAAGGAAATTCACATGAAATTCCGCTGGCTTATCCTCGCCGTTATCATTCTGTACGGCGTTTTCCCGGCGAGTGTGGGCGCGCAAACCGGCCAACCCCTCATCGCTATGAGCGATGGCGACCTGTGGCTGTGGGGCGGTGGTGATGCCCTGGAGCAGATCACCGATTACGGCTACAACGGCCCCGCGGCGGTGTCGATGAATGGCAACTACGCCGCCTACTACTCGGCGGCCTCGCAAGCTGTCGATGCGCAAAATGCGGGCACCCTGCCGGGCAACATCTGGCTGATGGAGGTGCGCAACCGCGGCTTTACACGCATCGCAGAGCAACCTGCGAACTTCGCCGCGCAAGCCTACAGCACGCATCGATTCCGCGGGAACCCGGTTTTCTCGCCGAATAGCGACGCCGTCGCGTGGGTCGAAGTCGACGGCGAGACCTTCGCCTCGCGCATTATGGTCTACGACATCAACACGGGCAGCACCCGCGTGTTCGCCAATGGGGTCGATCTCGGCTTCCAGGATGGCGGCCTGGTCGTGCCGGAAATTCAGTGGGGTGCGGGCGGGATGACGCGCATCAACAGCACATTCCGTGGCAACCACCTCACGAACATCCTCGAAGTGTACGCGACGAACGGCACCATGCGCACCTTCGAAGTCGGCAGCAGCGCGACGACGCTCACGTTCCAGCACGTATGGCTGCGCAGCGATGCCGGGCCGCAGCACATCGGCCTGCTGGATAACAACGGCAACTGGTCGACGTTAAACGTCAGCAGCGGCGAACGTCGCCCACTGGCGTCGCCACCGGTTCGGCAGTTGACCTTCGGCGTGAAGCAATTCGCGCTGCAACCGCACACCGAGCAAACCGGCGATAGCTACCAGTTGCGCTGGCACCTCATCAACGGCAACTTCGACCAGGGGCCGATCGGCTACACCTCGCGCGATCTCATCTACGAAGCGCCGGTGCTCTCGCCAAACGGCAGCCAGATGGCGATCAACAACCGGGGCGAAGTCCGCTTCGGTGCGACGGCGGGCAGCGAGTGGGCCACCCTCAAGCGCGCGCCCGGCCAGCAGCCGTTCCGCCCGGTGGGGCGGGGCATCGCCTGGGCCAGCATGTACTGGAGCACCGATTTGCTCGTGAACCCCGTGCCGACGCCGACTCAGCCGCCGGTAAACCCGCCGACCACGGTTTGCAACCTCACGCCGCGCCTGGCAATCGGCGCGATGGCCCGTGTGATGCCCGGTGTGCCGAACAACCTGCGCGCCGCGCCGACGGTCAATAGTGCCGATACGGGCAACCTGCCTGCGGGCACCATCTTCGAGGTGTTGCAGGGTCCTATCTGCGCCGATGGCTACCTGTGGTACGAAATCCGTGGCACCGAATTCATCGGCTGGACGGCGGAAGGCACCAGCAACGGCAGCTACTTCCTTGAACCCGCGACCTGCGGCAACAGCCCCTTCACACGGCTGACGCCCGGTGGGCGTGGTGAGGTGCTCCCCGGTACGCCGAACACCCTGCGCGAAGGCCCTGGCACAAACTACGCGCGGCGCGGGTCGCTGGCCGGTGGCACGAGCTTCGTCGTCGAGGCGGGGCCGCACTGTGGCCCGAATGGCCGCGCGTGGTACGCGGTTCGGTCGGGCAACGTCTCTGGCTGGACGGCTGAGGGCGAAGGCAGCGAATACTGGTTGCAGCCGCGCTAACGCGTCGATGCGCTAGCCATAGAACATCCTCTCTCCGTTTACGGTACGGGGAGAGGATAGAGGATTTAGGCGAGGGGTTGAAACGATGACTAACGCCAGCGGCGAATACGGTGGATAGCGCTTTCTACACACACGCCCGATGGATTGAGACGCGTCAACCTCACGGCAGCAGCAATTGCTCCTCATCGAAGAACACCTGTAGCCGCTGCACGACGTACTCGCGGTCTGCTTCCGAAAGGCTTGTGACGAGTTCGGTGTCGGCTAGCGCGGCATCGAGCCACACGAGCGCGGCAAGCACAAAGTGCTTTAGGGTGACGATGTCGATGAGAACGAAATTCGCATCCTCACTGGCAGCGATCGCCCGCAGCTTGTGCTGAAGCGTGGCGACTTTCACCTCGTCCTCGGCGGTAACGGTGATGCGTAGAATAACCGTCGTACGCACCGATGGGTCGGGGTGGTCCAGCAGGTCGAACAACTCGTACCAGCGATAGCCCCCGCGCTTCACCTTTTTGATGATCGCACGCGTGTCCATCGTCACGGCCCCACCTCGCGCACCGCAGGCTGCGGAGCATCCGTCACCACACTGAATTGCAGCGGCGCGCTGGCTTCGGTTTCGCCAACCGTCGTCTCGGCTACCGCAACGACCTCCCACGCGCCCGCTTCGAGCGTCCACCACGTTTCGAACGGCGCATCTTCGACCGTCGCCACCACCTCGCCGTTGAGGGTGAACGTCACGCGCGCGGTGCCCTCGGCCACCGCCGCACCAATGCGAATCCGCTGCGCCTCCGGCGGCAATACGCGCGAAAGCTCGTACACCGTGAACGGGTCCGGCGAGAGGATACGCAACCCCGCCCCGGCCTCGACGACATCCAACGGCGGCGTACGGAAGCCGTTGCGCGCCGCCCACGCGCGCGCGGCCTGCGGCAACACGATGAACACCTCTTCCGTGCGGAATTCGTCCGGCGTGGTGTCATCTGCGAGATGGCCTGTGCGCGTGTCGATGGTGAACGGTTGGTAGAACGTATCGGGTTCGGTGGGTTCGGTACCCTCGATGAACCACTCGGTGCGGGTGTTGGGGCAGTGCGGTGTGGGCAGCATCCCACTTAGCGCGCACACCTCACGCCGAACCAACCCCGGCGGCAGCTCGAAGGCCACTTCCGGCTGGCCACGCAGTACCTCGCGCATAAACTGATGCCAAATCGGCCCTGCACCATCGATGCCCGTGACATCGATCATCGGTGTGTAGTCGGCATTGCCCACCCACACGCCCACGACGAGGTTCGGCGTGTAGCCGACCACCCAGTTATCGCGCCAGTCGGTGGTGGTGCCGGTTTTCGCCGCCGCCGGACGCCCGATTTGCAGCAGGCTATTCGGGCCGAAGCCGGGCAGGCGCGCCCCGGGGTCGCTCAGCATGTCGCTGATGATGAACGCCACCCCCTCGCTTAGCAGGCGCGGACGTTCGCGCGGCGGGCTGTGCGCGAACAGTACGTCGCCATCCGCAGTGCGCACCTCGCGGATGAGCACCGGCTGCACCCGTTCGCCGCCCGTCGCGAAGACGCCGTAGGCGGCGGTCAAATCGAGCAGGCGTACCTCGCCGCCACCGAGCGTGAGTGCGAGGTCGAGTTCGGGGTTGGTCATCACCACCCCGGCCTCCGCCAGAAATTCGATGAGCCGCGCCACGCCGATTGCCTCCAGCGCCACCACTGCCGGGATGTTGTACGAGGACGCCAGCGCCTCACGCACGAGCACCGGGCCGTGCTCGGTAAAGCCGTAATTCGAGGGGGTGTAGCTTTCTAGCTTACGGGTGATGAACGGCGTGTGCACATCGAGGATCATCGTCGCGGCGGTCCACGGCTCGGTGGGGTCGCTCATCGCGATGGCGTAGGTGAAGGGCTTGAGGGCGCTACCAGGCTGCCGGGGCGTTAGCGCACCATTGACCGCGCCACTGCTGCGTTCATCGAAGTAGTTCGGGTTGCCGAGCATCGTCAGCACCTCGCCGGTGTGCGGGTCCATCGCGACGAGCGCGGCGTTCTGCGCGTTGGCCGGGGTGCGGGCGCGATTGTCATTTAGCGCGGCCAGTTGCGCCCCCGCGATGCGTTCGGCAGCGCGCTGCCAATCGAGGTCGACAGTCGTCGTCACGACAAGGCCTTGCGTGTACAGCGCATCGGGATACGCCTCAGCAAGTTGCGACCACACCGTCATCACAGCGTGTGGCGCTTCGATGGGATAGAGAACGGCGGCGTACTGCAAATCATCGCGGGCAGCGGCAGCGGCCTGCGCTTGCCCGATATACCCCGCATCGACCATCAACCCCAGCACGATCGACTGTCGCTCGCGGGCGGCCTCGGGGCGCGTTAGCGGGTTGTGGATGGCCGGGTTCTGCGGCAGCCCCGCGAGCAGCGCGCACTCCGCCAGCGAGAGGTCGCCGACGGGCTTGCCGAAATAGGCCCGCGCCGCTGCATCGACGCCATAGGCGAGGTTGCCGAAGTCGGTTTGGTTCAGCCACAGCGCGAGCACCTCGTCTTTCGAGTAGCGCCGTTCGAGCCGCAGCGCGAGGATCATTTCGCGCAGCTTTCGGCGGACGGTGCGCTCTGCGCGCTGCTGAGGGTCTAACAGTAGGTTGCGCGCGACCTGCTGGGTGATGGTGCTGCCCCCGGCGACGATTTCGCCGCCGCGCACGTTTAACCACACCGCGCGGATGACCCCGACCGCATCCACGCCGGGGTGACGATAGTAGTTTGCGTCCTCCGTCGCGACGACCGCGTTGGCGCAATCGGCGGGGATGTCGTCGAGCGGCAGCACGACGTTACGGCCTACGGCCCCCGGCGGTGTGATTTCGTATAATAGCCGTCCGTGCCGGTCGAGGATTTGCGTGGAGGGCAGCGCAAGGCCCGCCTCAAGGTCGGTGATGGGCGGCAAGCCACGGAACAGCCACAGGTACAATGCGAGGGCGGTGATAATCAATGGCGTGCCGAAAATGAATGCGAAACGCAGGCGTTTTTTAGTCATGCGGGCATTGTAGCGCAAATGCGCCTGCGCGTAGCGGGTGGTATGCCACCGATTGTTTGACGGTCGCATTTTGCTGTACCGGGTGGTCCTAATCGCGGACCGGTCACTGACCCGTCCCTCCCCAATCGTAGACAAAGTACAATAAATGGCGTTCGGCAAAAAAGGAGCGCGCAAAATGCACGTCAACGTACACGGCCCGGTAGATTACGCCATCGCGGCGGCGAAAGCAAACGGCGCAGAGGTCACCGCGCTCGTCGACAGCGACGCCGACGGCGAAACCGCCCTGAAGATGGGCGCGGCCCGTTTCGCCCACTTCGATGGCGCGCCCGATGCGGACATCACATTGGAGCGGCATGTTCATCAAACGAGCTACAAGGCCGGGGCCATCGCAGGTGTGACGGAAATCCTCGACCTCTCGGCGGAGCAGGTGCAAGTGCGCCGCCGAATCGACAACACCGAGCAGGTGATTGCGGGGTATGGGCCAGTCGTGCTGATGTGCCACGCATCTGTTGCCGCGCCGAACCCGCTAGTGCCACCGGTGAGCATCGCCCCCCGGCAACGCAATCCGCAGCGGCTTACTGGGGCAGTCGAGGAAATTGCCTCGTCTGTCGTAGACATTATACGTTCGGCGGCCCCCACCCCCAACCTGAC
>CAYSVE010000238.1:0-3633 GCA_964434365.1 uncultured Anaerolineaceae bacterium
GAGCACGGTGTTGGCCTGCAACCCGCCGATGCCGTGTGCTTGCACCACGGTGCGCACACCTGTGGGGAAATCTGGGGCGATTTCTGCCTGGGCAAAGGCCTGCATGTCGATCTCTTCGATGTACTTGCGAATGTTCTTGATCGCCGTTTCGCGCAGGTCCTGGCGGCCCATGCGGTCTACATCGCCGACGATAAACTGGAAAAACGTGACGATACCGCGCCCCAGGCTGAGCCAGCGCGCCACCTCGACGAGTTGCTTGCGGTTGTGCGGTTGGCCTGTGAATACGATGATATTCGGGCGCCAGTTTTTCGAGCTGTATTCGGTTTCTTCCAGGCGCAGTAGTGCAAACCGACTCACCGCGAACCAGATGCCGCTCCGAACATCCCCCCATGTGCGCTCGATGCGGCGGCGTTGCAGCAGGAAATATACGCCGTAGCTCGCGATGATGGCAAGAATCGTTGCTGGGGTGTTGATGAGGAACATTGCGCTGTAACAGCCGAGTGCGCCGAGCAACGGCACCCACCAGGGTATGCGGAAGGTAGGCCGGAAGCTTGGGTTACCGACGAGCTTCTCGATACTGGCGACGAGGTTTACCATACCGTAGGTGTTGAGGAAGAACATCGTGATAATGGGTGCGACGACGTTCAGGTTTCCCGTCCAGATAACCGCGATAGCGACCCCTGCGGTGACCAAAACCGCTGCTCGGGGTTCGGTTTTGCTACCGAATTGCAGCGTAAACCAGTGTGGCAGTACATCGTCGCGCCCGATGGCTTGCAGTGTTCGCGGCGCTGCGATCACACTCCCTAACGCAGACGACAGGGTGCTGGCCCACACACCGGCAAGGACAAATATCGGAACCGCCGCAATGTTTTGGATTTCTAGGTTGTTGTTGATGAGCGCATCGGCGGTGCTGTTGTACGCGAACCAGAACACCACCAGGATGTAGACGATAGCGGTGACGATAATCGAAGAAATAGTCCCCACTGGGATGGCACGGCTGGGGTCTTTCAGGTCACCGGATAGGCTGGTGCCCACCTCGATGCCCGTGACGGCGGGGAAGAAGACCGCGAACACCACCCAGAAGTTCACGCCGTCGGTGTAACTGGGTTGGAAGTTCGGATTAGCGATGAAATCTGCGCCGCCCCCAAAAAATGAGCCGAGCGCAGCGACGAGAATGGCCAGGATAAAAAACTGTATCTTTAGGGCAAAATCGGCACCAACATACGCGATGATCGAAAATATTACTGTGACGACGGTGGCGATAATCCGTGCGTCGATAGCGGCGAAAAACGCAATAGACTGCAACGCCTCGGTGAAGCCGATGATGTAAAATGCTACAGATATTGCTTGCGATAGGTACAGCGGGATGCCGATGGCCCCGCCGATCTCAAGGCCCAGCGAGCGCGAGATGAGGTAATAATTGCCACCCGCGCGGACGGTCATGTTGGTGGCGATGGCCGAAAGCGAGAGGCCCGTCATGAGGGAAATAAGATTTGCGATGACGACGATGGTGAGTGCCCCGATGAGGCCTGCCTGCCCGACGACCCATCCCATCCGCAAAAACAGAATGATGCCGAGGATCGTGAGGACGTTGGGGGTAAACACACCGGCGAATGTGCCAAAGCGTGCTGCCGATGGCTGTTGTGCAGTTGCCATACGAACGGTCTTCCTGGTGCCGTGCAATGCGCACGATAGTACACCATTTACGTGGGGCTGTGTATCGAATGAGAGGGAAAAATGATTGCCGTTGCCGACCTGAAAATAGACCTCACCAACTACCGACTAACACGCGATGATGAGATGGTTCGTCTCACGCCGACCGAATGGTCGTTATTGCGCGAGTTGATCGTCCATAATCGGCAAGTGTTGGAGCATCGAACGCTGCTGCGTCGTGTTTGGGGTGACGAATACGGCAAGGAGGTTAACTACGTCCATACCTACATCAGCCGGTTGCGTCGCAAGCTCGAAGCAGACGCCAACAATCCGCAAATCATCCTTACCGAACCCGGCATCGGTTATTGGGTGGATTTGCCCGATGATACGACAACCGCAGGCGAGGGACACCCGCAACGAACGCAGGGGCATGGGCAGCCCAAACGCCCTCGGCTCATCAACCCCCTGCCGCAAGATGTTAACACGCGCTTTGTTGGCCGCGAACGTGAGCAGGCTGCTCTGTTGAGCCTTATTCAGGAGAATGCCCGTCTTGTCAGTGTGTATGGGCGGGCTGGGGTTGGCAAAACAGCCCTCGTAAGCAAGGTGCTGGCCGATGCGCTCGACCGTGTCGAGGAGTTGGCTGTCATCGCGCTGAGTGCCAATAGCACCGGCATCAGCGTAGCGCGCATCTTTGCCGATTTCGAACGATTGCTGAGCGATCCACTGGACCTCGCAGAAAAAAGCCCGACTGCACAGCGCGTCACTGCGTTGATCGAGCAAATCGGTGGCGAAAGTGTTCTTCTGCTCTTGGATAATCTTGAAACCGTTCAGCACGAGGCGACAGGTAAACTGCTCGATGATGAGTTAACAACCTTTCTGCGTGTCGCTGTGGAGCAGAGTAGCGCGCTGCGCATTCTCGTGACGAGTCGTTTTCCGTTGCCACTGCCGAGGAGTGCAAAGACGCGTGAGCGCCTCGTTCCCCTGGAAGACGGCCTCGCTGTTGAGGATGGCATCGTATTACTGCGTGCGTGCGACCCGGATGGGGAGGCCGGGCTGCGCGATGCGCCGGAGGAAAAACTGCGCCTACTCGCCGAGCGGACACGCGGCTTCCCACGAGCACTTGAGGCAGCGGCAGGTCTCCTGCTAGAGGATGCGCTGCTGAGCATCGATGATTTGCTAGCAGACGATTTGTTATTCACCAGCGAGGTCGACTCGGTACTAGTGGGTGGCGCTGTACAACGCCTGTCTGCCGAGGCGCAGCAGGTGATGGAGGTGCTCGCTGTGTTTGGGACGCCGGTTCCACTACAAGCCGTCGAAGCGGTGCTACCAGAGATGAGCACGGTGCGAGCGACGCTCAATCGACTCGTGAAGTCCTTTTTCGTGAGCTACAACCCGCTGTCGCAAATGTTTGGGCTGCACCCCATCGACCGGGATTATTGTTATGGCCAGTCTTCGCCAGAGAATCGATCTGCGTTGCACCGGGCTGCGGCCTCATATTTTGCCGAGCAACGCTCGGACAATTTGTACTCTATCGCGGACCTCGAACCCCAGTTGAACGAGTTTCACCACCTTGTGCAGTCCGGTTTGTATACCGAAGCCGCTACGTTACTAGTCGACCTCGATCAGAATTACCTCTCGGTGTGGGGGCACATGCCCCAACTCGCCGAGCGTTACGAACGCGTTGTCGATCATCTCGAAGCTGGTGCGCTTTTGCAACAGGTTCGGTTGCGGCTCGGTGAGGCCTATCGTGGTGTGGGTCGCATTCAGCAGGCTGTGGACCAGTACAATGCGGTGCTGGTCGTAACCGGTGACGATGCGCAGGCGCTCAACAACCTGGGGTGGGCCAACTACGATCTGGGACACTTCACCACCGCACTCGATTACTGGGGGCAGGCGCTAACGGTTTTCCAGGACCTCGAAAACGAACACGGTGCCGCTACCGTGCTGGGGGGTATGGGGTGGGTGTCATATCTGCTGGGG
>CAYSVE010000238.1:3643-4977 GCA_964434365.1 uncultured Anaerolineaceae bacterium
GCTGGCGCAGTATGAGCAGGCCGAGCATTACTTCGAAGATGCGCTGCGGATGCAGAGCATGTTGCGCGACCTTGCCGGCATGGGCGTCAACCTCGGGGACCTGGGTGTCGTCCGTACAGCACAGGGGCGCTACGAGGCGGGTATCGCCAACTTGCACGAGTCGTTATCGATTGCCAGTAGCCTAAACAGCGCACGCGAGAAGAGCTACAAAGGCGCCTATCTCGCGACAGCATTGCTGCTTGCGGGCGACATCGCAGGTGCCCAGGAGGCCGCTTTCACGGCGCAGCGCGCGCAATTCACCGTGAATCAGCCCGTGGTGGGGGCGATACACGGTGTGACGTTGGTACGCCTCGGTGAACTAGACGAGGCCGCGCGCACCTTTTCTTACGCGATAAAGCAGGCCTCTGAGTTGATCGAGCATACTCATGGGCTTTACACACTGTGGTATGCGCGCGCACTGGCTCATGCCGGGCAGGTGCTAACCGGCGAGAGTACCATCGACGACGCCATGCGCGACTACCGCCATGCACAGGCATTGTGTGCGGAACGCGGTGTGCTGAGAGCGAACGCCCGACTGCTCGAAGCGCTCCGCGAGGCCGACGGCGACGGGTTAATCGCTAGTCTTCCGCCGCTGCCCGCTGAATAATTTCGTGAACTTCGATTTTGGGGCGCCCACGAAAGGCGTCTTCGGGCAGGGTACGGCTTTGGGCGTGCTGGCTCTTGAACTTGTCAGAGTTCACCCAAGCGTCGAAGTGCTCGCGTGTTTCCCAGAATGTCATCACAACGTAGGGATCGTCTTCGTTGGTGGGTCGCAAAACCTGAAACGATACGAACCCAGGCATACCATCGACAAGGCCCTCACGCGCTGCAAAGCGCTCCTCGAAGGCTTCGGCGTGGGCTGGGTTTACCGGAATGCGGTTGCAAACAACGATCATTGTTTATAGCTCGTAACTGACCATCAAGACGGCCATTGTGTCAGGGCTTGCGCGCGGTGCAAAGCCATTTTATGCCGATTTTTATAATTACAAAGCGGATAAAGAAATTTAAAGTGGCATTAAGAGGTGTAGGCAGAGAGAGAAGGAGTATCTGTAATGACCACCCCCGTACGTGAGAGTGTGCTAACCGTAGCACCGGAGCCGCAGCGCCGTCGTGGCGTCATCAACCCCTATGCCCTCGCAGAAGTTGTCGTTGGGCGTCGCATCAACTGGGGAAAGCAGCAGGACGCCCGTCGCCTGCTGGAAGAAGTCCTCGCTACCCCCTACGAGGAACTTTTCGATCCGCAGTTCGAGTCGCCGTTGTACACTGGCCTCGAACTGAACGAGGCCGGGGAACTC
>CAYSVE010000238.1:4987-8187 GCA_964434365.1 uncultured Anaerolineaceae bacterium
CTACCCGGTGCGCTCACCGCTGCTCGATGTCGACCTTACCGTCGACGTCTCCGACCTGGAGATCGAGTTCGATCCGGCTAACCTCGATGTTCGTCGCCTCGCCGACCTTGGCCCGCGCTTCAGTACCGATGACGTTGCGGACATTCGGGTCGACCGTGCGGAGCAGCTCGACGGGCGCTACATGCAATTGCGCCTTCGCCTGCCCGAGCCAAATCGTCTGGCGCGGTTGGCGCGTGTGCTCAGTAAAGATGTCGTGCTGACGATCGCCCACGATCCTCAGGCGGGTAGCAAGGACAAGGATTGGACCCCGCCGAATGGCACGTGGGGTGATGGAGGCCGTTTCTTCAACGAGGCGGCAGAGTTCTTCGATCCGATCCAGGGTGCTGTCGCGAACTGCTATTTCATCGCGGCACTGTCCGCAGTGGCCTGGGCGCGTCCGTACCAAATCCGCCATATGACCCGTGCCACAGGGCTAAACAACCAGCAGTTCACCAACATGATCCGATTCTACAAGCCGGATAGCAACGGTGCGCTGGATAAGGAAATCGAGGTCGCCGATATGGTGCCGCTGTCGGCCTCGGGCAACTTCATCTACGCTCGTTCTAGCGAGGTCGGCGAAACCTGGCCCGCGATTTACGAGAAGGCCTTCGCCAAGCTGGAAACTGGCACAATGGGCGATCAGCCAGACATCACCGCGACCGGCTGGGGAGACTGCGTGTGGGCGACAGCCCAACTCACCGGGCAGAAGCGCTACTACTACGGCACCGAAGACCGCACGGGCGATCAACTGTGGGACCTTGTGCGGGCCAATAGCATGAGCTACCGCACGGTGAACCCGATGACGGCAGCGACGTATTCGTCTGGCACCGCTACCGACAAGAAGATCGTCTACAGCGATGCCAACATCGTCGCCTCGCACTGCTACACCGTGCTGGGCTGGGCTTACCGCGATGGTCGCAAGTACATCGTGTTGCGCAACCCGTGGGGCAACACCGAGGCGTCCGTCCAAACGTTGGATAGCACCATCTACATGCGAGACATTAGCTGGTGGCGTCCCATCGTCCTCACGGCAGTAGATGGTGTGTTCGCCATCGAGGCCAATGCGTTCCAGCGGTACTTCAGCCTGCTGGGTGTCGCGAAGTAATCGCTACCCAGGGCCGACCATATCTAGCAGTCTGCGCAGCGCACACCAGTTCGGCGTGCGCTGCGTTGCGATTTCTCATGCACTCATTTGTTCGGGTATAATGTTTGTATGGACAGAACGATTTTACACATCGACCTAGACGCCTTTTTTTGCGCGGTGGAGGAACTCCACAACCCGGACCTTGTCGGGAAGGCGTTCGCTGTCGGTGGCAACGCAGACCAACGCGGCGTGGTTGCCTCCTGTAGTTACCCGGCTCGCGTCTTTGGGGTACGCAGCGCCATGCCCATGGCCCGCGCGCTAAAGTTGTGCCCGCACCTTATTGTCGTTCGCTCTAGCTTCGGGGCTTACCGCGAAAAATCGCACGCGGTGATGGACATCCTCCATAGCCTGACACC
The DNA here is from genome assembly GCA_964434365.1 of uncultured Anaerolineaceae bacterium. Classification (GTDB taxonomy): domain Bacteria; phylum Chloroflexota; class Anaerolineae; order Aggregatilineales; family Phototrophicaceae; genus CAYSVE01. Next base: position 6,527 of record CAYSVE010000238.1, read on the forward strand.
TCTTGTTGAGCCGTTGTCCATCGACGAGGCGTTTATCGATATTACGGGTGTGGCAGGCACGCCGTTACAGCACGCAAAGGCGCTACAAACGCGCATCCGCGATGAGCTATCGCTGCCGTGTTCGATAGGCGTGGCGACGAACAAGCTCGTCGCGAAGACAGCGAACAACATCGGCAAAGCCAACACGCCGAAGGATGGCCGCACCCCGAACGCAATTAAGGTGGTGCCCCCAGGTACCGAAGCGGCTTTCATGGCCGCGTTGCCCATCGAAGAGCTGTGGGGCGTGGGGCCGAAAACTGCCGAAAACCTCCGGCGAATGGGGCTGCGCACGGTCGGTGATATTGCGCGCTATCCTGCGAAAGAACTGGAAAGACGCTTCGGAAGACACGGGGCCGACCTCGCACAGCGCGCCCGTGGAGAAGACGATCGTCCGGTGGAACCGGAGCGTGAGGCAAAATCCATCAGCAAAGAGACGACATTTGCTCGCGACGAAGCCGATGCCGAAACCCTGAAGCGCACCCTCAGGCAACTCAGTGAACAGGTTGGCCAGCGCCTGCGGCGCAACGAGTTACGCGCAACGACCGTCAGGCTTAAGCTGCGCTGGCGCGACTTCACGACGATTACCCGGCAAAGCAAGCACGAAAACACCGTGGACCAGGACGAAGAAATCTACCGGGCCGCGCTCGATCTTTTCGAGGCGGCATGGCGCAAAGGTCGCCCGGTACGCCTGATTGGTGTAGGCGTCAGTGGCCTCGAACAGGGCGACCGTCAACTCGGTTTGTGGGAGGACCCCACCAGCCAAGAAAAACGCAAACTTCAGAGTGCCCTGGATGACCTCCGCGACCGTTTTGGCAACAGTATCATTCAACGGGGTAGTGACCTGTAAGCTCTGGCTAATGGCAGGTGTCGTCGATACGGCGCATCTACATCCGCGTCGCCCAACCTATACTGTTATCAAGTCGATAAGTGTACAGGGAAGGTTGGCTCATGAGTAAAAGCCGTCGCAATCGCAAAAAAGACATTCGCATCAGGAAGAACGCGCTTTACGGGGTGTTGGGGTTGGTCGTGGTTGTTACTGCAACCACGGGGTTCCTATTTGGGCGCTCTCAGCGCACCGAGGGCGTGCAAAACATCGCCCCGCATGATTACACCGAGCAATTTGCCGGCGCTGAGCATGTGCTTATCGATGTGCGCACAGCCGGGGAATTTTCCGGTGGGCATATCGAGGGTGCGTTGAACATCCCCGTGCAGGAGCTTGCACAACGTATCGCTGAGGTCCCGGAAGGTGTGCCGATCGTCGTGTACTGCCGTAGCGGGAACCGCAGCGGCCAGGCGACGCGCATCCTTCAGCAGGCCGGTTACGGCGAAATCTACGACCTTGGCGGCACAATTCAGTGGCGTGCGGCTGGTCTGCCGTTGGAGAGCTAGCCATGGACCTCAACAGCTTGTTGCTCAGTTTTGGCCTGGGCTTTAGCATCGGTGTGACGTTGGGGCTACTCGGCGGGGGTGGCTCCATTTTGACGGTGCCCGCGTTGGTTTACCTTGTGGGGCAGCCGCCACAGGTTGCTGTGACGGCGTCGCTGGTGATTGTGGGTAGCAATAGCCTGATGGGCATTTTCTTCCATCGGGCCACGCTCAACAGGCGGGTTGCGTTGCTATTC
>CAYSVE010000239.1:0-8187 GCA_964434365.1 uncultured Anaerolineaceae bacterium
AATTATATGGCAACTGCTCTGGTTGGCAACGGTGTGTGCTTCTAGAATTCAGGCGTTGACGCTAAATTAACGGAGAGCAGCGCCTCTATGCAAAAATACCGCAACCGCATCCTGGCGGGTTTCGGCATCGTCTTCATGATCTATGTCGTCTATTTGCTCATCGTGCCCGTGGATGACTTGCTCGGCAATTTGCAGGCTTTTCCGTTATGGCTTTTGGTGCCATTGGTGCTGCTGCAATTGTTTGCGTTCGTCTTTCGGTGGATCGAATGGCACTACTACCTGGGTGTGGTCGGCGCGCGTAAGAAAATTACGGTGATGGACAGCATGATTATCCAGGCGGCGGGCTTCACGCTGGCGGTGAGTCCTGGCAAGGCCGCCGAAGTGCTGAAATCGGTGGTGCTGAAGACGAAGACCGGCACCGAAATCTCGCGTAGCGCGCCGGTGGTGCTTGCAGAGCGCGTTGTCGATGCCATTGCAGTTATTCTCCTCATGGCGATTGCGGTGGCCCTCGGCGGGGACACCACCGGCATCAGTGGGGCACAACGGGCCGCAGTGTACACCGCCGCGTTACTCATCGTCGCAGGGATGATCGCCGTGCAAATTGCACCGCTGGCTTACGTCTGCCTGCGCATTCTGGGGTATATTCCGCTGCTGAAGCGAGCCAAGGACGCGCTCACCGACTTCTACGAGAGCAGCCGCGAGGTGTTTCATCTGCGCCATGTGGTACCCATGTCGATTGTGGGGATTGGGGTGTACGGCTGTGCTACCCTTACCCTCGCCACGGTGCTGTATGGTTTCGGGGTGCCGTTTACCTACACGACGCTGTTGCAATCGGCACTCGTTGCGGGGATCGCAGCGGCAGTGGGGGCCGTCACCGGTACCCCGAACGGGGCAGGCACGACCGAGGGCACCGCGCAAGTCGCCCTCATGGCGATGTTGGGCATGGCAACAGGCCCCGCGGCGGCAGCAGCCGTTATCAACAGCTTTTTTAACCGCTGGTTTCGAGTGTTTGCCGGGTTGATCGTGGCGGTGGTGTTCCGTAAGCGCCTGTTCGACCCCTCACTGGAAAGCGAACTCGAAAAACTGGAACAAAAGCAGCAGCCGGTCGCGGTGTAACTGGCTCGCACACTTAATTTACTATCCAAATCATCACGTGGGGGATGTTCTGTGATTAAACACATCGCGAAGGGGTATCGCATTTTGTCCGACCGCTTGCGCAAGCACGGTCTTCGAACAACGTTGGTGTGGGCCTTTGGGCGCGGCGTGCCGCGCATCACGGGTGCGCCGTTGCTGCGATACAGCCGCGTCACGCCGAATATTTACGTGGGGCCGCAGTTCTTCGACCGTGGGAAAAAGCTGCTAGAGCGCGAGGGCATTCGCTACGATGTGAACCTGCGCATCGAGTTCGACGACGCCGCGCACGGCCTCGCGTTGGAAAACTACTGCTACCTGCCAACCATCGATGATACCCCGCCCACCATCGAGCACCTCGACGAGGGCGTGGCGTTCATCCGCGAGGCGGTCGCCAACGGCGAGAAGGTCTATATTCACTGCGCAGGCGGCATTGGCCGCGCCCCGACGATGGCCGCCGCGTATTTCATCGCCGAGGAAGGGCTGACCACCGATGAAGCCGTCGCGAAAATTCAGGCAGTGCGCCCGTTTATCAATATGGTGCCAGGGCAATTCGATGTGCTACGGGCCTACGAGTCGCATCTGCGCGATAGGGCCGTGGCCGACGCTTAATCGGTGGGGCGCAACTGCTTCGCGGACTGCGCCGCGCTGATCGCCACACGACCGATTACGGCGGCTTCGCTCGCAGTCGCTTCATCTTCCAGCACGACGGTCACGGCGACGTTCTGCGAGTTGTTGAACACGCCAAAGCCCGTGAACCACACCTGGGTGCTATCGCCTGCGAAGGCGAGGGCCGTGTGGCCGCCCACCTCGGTCCCTTCGATTTGTACCGCGGTGGCATTACCCTCGGTGACGGCGGCGCGCATCAGGTCTGCGATGCGGCGGGCCGTCGCAGCCGTCGAGTAGGGCACGGTGTTGCGCGGCACGACGACAGGTGTCCACTCACCGTTGGGGGGGCGGGTCTCCAGCAGGGTGAAGGGGCGCGGCGCGTTCCCTTCGTTGATGACGGATGCCGTGAGCAGTGTAATTGCCAGCGGCGAAACATTGACCTCGCCCTGGCCTAACGCATTCGCGATGAGGTTGCCGCGCGTAATAAGCGTCTGGTTGATGCCTTGCGGGCGCTCTGGCACGTAGCCTTCGAGCATCGGCGGCGACTCTAGCTGTAGCACAGACAGCGTCGCATTGAAATCTGTACGACCGATAACCGCCCCTAGTTGCAAAAACGGGCGTGGGCAGCCGAAGATGTACGCCTGCCGTAGCGACAGTTCGGAGGCGGGCGGTTCGGCAATACAACTGAGCGTAAGGCCCTCGATTTCCGTCACGGGGTTATCTGCGCCGTCGAAGTTGGCGCTGAGCAACTGGCCGCGCACTAGCGCCGCAATGACCAGCGGATTTTGCATCATGCCGCCAGGTTGGTACTTGCCCTGCAACGCCCGGTTGAAAAACGGCTCCCCCGGCGCCTCGATGAGCGCATCCCAGGTGTCGTCGAGGATGTTGGGGTCGTAGGTGGGTTGGCTCACCATTGCAAGGATTTCGCCGCTGGGTACGGCCATCACGAGCACGGCCCCGGTACGGTTGTTCATCGCTTCGACGATGGCCTGTTGCAGCCCAAGGTCAAATGTCAGCCGAATGTCGTTGCCACTGCGCGGTTGGTTCAGCAGGAGTTCTGCCGCGCCCGGTTGCAACGCTGCGCCGCTCAGCACGGTATCGAAGGCGGCTTCGGCACCACCCGCGCCGTATCGAAAGCTGTAGTAGCCCACAGCGCTATACATCGCCGGGGCGGGGTATGCCCGTACCGCGAAGCCTTCCGTATCGGTCGATGTGGTAGCCAGCACCGCATCGCGGCGGTCGACGATGTCGCCGCGCATAATTTGCTGCGCTTCGATGACGAGGCGAGGGTTGTCCTCTCGCTCGAACATGTCGTCTGCCCGAACCACCGACCAGTATACGGCCGTGCATCCGATGATGCCGAGCGCCAGCAACATGCTCATCAGCAAATAGTTGATCTCACGCGCGAAGCCGTTCATAGCGCGCCTTGCCTCGCAGAAATGCGCAACAAAAATCCGATTGCCACGAAGCTCGTCAGCAGCGAGCTGCCGCCGTAACTGATAAACGGCAGCGTGACGCCCGTCAGCGGTAGCACCTTGAGCACCCCCCCGGTGATGAGCAGCATTTGCACGCCCAGCAGCGCACTCAGGCCTACAGCCATCAGCGCGTAGAAGGGGCGGTCTTGTTGGCGGACGGCGGCGCGCATGCCGCGTGCGATGAGCACCGCGAAACAGCCCAGTACCGTCACGACGCCCAGCAGGCCCCACTCCTCAGCCAGCGCCGCAAACACGAAATCGGAGTGCACGACGGGGATGAACCCCGGCTCTCCCTGGCCGATGCCTTGCCCAAACACCCCGCCCGCGCCGAACGCCATCAAACTTTGTACCACCTGGTAGGCGTTTTCGTTGGCTTCGGGCCACGGGTTCAGCCATATATCTACGCGCAAACGCACCCGTGCAGACATCAAGTAGCCCGCGACGCCTGCCATCAGTGTGAGCACACTGCCCCCGACGATCACCAGAAGATTACTGCTGGCCACGTACAACAGCACAAGAAAAACGCCGAAGTACACGACCGCAGTCCCCAGGTCACGTTGCCACACCAGCAGCACCACACACAACGACCACATCAGCAGAATTGGGCCGTAGGTGCGCGGCGAAAAGCCGAATAACGTGAGGGCACCCTTATCGGTGGTGTCGAGGTGTTCGGCGCGCAGCGTGGGGTATTCCTCCGCGAGGTAGCTCGCGAGGAACGACACCAGCATGATCTTCAGCGGCTCGGATGGTTGGATGAACAACGGCCCAAACCCCAGCCATAAGCGCGGTTCCAATGGCATGCCCGATGGGTTGGTGCCCAGCACAATCGTGCTGACGAGCAGCACAAGGCCACCCGCCAGCAGCAGGTATCGATACTCGCGTAGGATGTGCAGTGGCTCTGGCCGCACAGCGACAATCATCATCGCGATGACGCCGAACACGAGCCAGATCGTCTGCCGGTCGGCAAAGTTGTAGATGAAGCCATCCGACAGGCGGTCGATAATGACAAGGCCCCAACCAGTCAGGATCATTGTCACGGGGAAGAGCAACGGGTCGCGCGCGCTCAACTGGTTTTCGAGGACCCACACGCCCCCAGCAGCACACACGACCCAAACCGCCAGCATGACCCAATCGCCCATGCGGAAGCCGCGCACCAACGCCATCGCGATGAGGTTAACCACCATAAACACACCTCCGAGGATCAACAGCGAGCGCTCGATGCGTGCTGTGTTCGAAAGCGGTTCGGCGGCTGGCGGTGGTGGTGCGGGCATCGGCCCCAGGTTATCGGTCATGAGGCAGGCGCTCAGGCGTCCAAATAGCGTGCTACGATCGGCGCGAGGTCCCGCATGGTTTGTTCCGGCATCTTGTCGCGCGCTGTCACCAGCGATTGCGCAAGATTGTTGTGGGCAGCAGCCTCGGCGTCTTCGTCGAGCATGGCGATGGTTTCGGCGAGCGCCTGTTGGGCCATACTGAGGTTCTTCGTCATCGTTTCGATGACCATGTCGTTGGTGACGGTCTCGCCGCTGTCGTGCCACACATCGTAGTCGGTGATGTGCGCCATCGAGGCGTAGGCGATTTCGGCTTCGGCGGCGAGGTACGCCTCCGGGCTACTCGTCATGCCGATGAGGTGGCAGCCCCACGCGCGGAAGATGTGGCTTTCACCTTTGGTACTAAAGCGCGGCCCTTCGATGGTGATGAACGTGCCACCATCGTGCACGGTACCGCCGACCTTTTTCACCGCTTCTAGCATCACCGCGCGTAGCTCCGGCGCGAATGGCTCTGCGGTGGAAACGTGCGCGACCATACCGGTGTTCCCAAAAAATGAGCGCCCGTTGCGCTCGCTCTTGGTGTAGTCCACAAGTTGATCGGGGATGACGACATGGCCAGGCGCGTACTCCTCTTTGAGCGAGCCGCTGGCGTTCACGGCGATGATGTAGCGCACGCCGAGTGCCTTCAGCGCGAAGATGTTCGCGCGGTAGGGCACGGTGCTCGGCGAAAAGGCGTGGCCGCCCCCATGGCGCGGAATGAAGGCCACCCGTTTGCCCCGGAGGGTGCCCACAAGAACCGGCGCGCTGGGTTTACCGAAGGGGGTGTCGATGTCGTGGTGGGTGATGTCTTCGATGTCGGGCATATTGTATAAACCCGACCCGCCGATGACACCGATCTTTACTGTTTCTGCCATTATGGATGCTACTCCAATCGCATGCGTAAATGGGTTGAACCGATATTTACAATATCACCATCTGTAATAATTACCGGCTGCGCGACGGGTATTCCGTTGAGGTTGGTGCCGTTTCGGCTCTGGCGATCTTCTAGCCACCACACCCCGTCGCGAAGAATGACGGTGGCGTGTTCGCTGCTCGCGAATTGGTCGTCGAGGCGGATGGTGTTGGTGGGAGCGCGTCCCATGCTTGTGAGGGGCAGCAGCGGGTAGATTTCGCCGCTGGCGGCGTATTCGCCGTCGACTTCGTACAGGCCCACAAGCTGGCCGTACACGCGGCGCGCCGCCTGTACTTCGTTGGCCGCCCCCCGATAATCTCGCCAGAGCACGAAAAACAGCACGCCGAGCACAAGCATCAGCAGCACAGCCGAAACCACCCGCAGGATCAGTAGAATAATCGCGAGTGCCATGCCTATTCCGCTGAGAAGTCGGGTAAGTCGTCGGGGCCGAACAGCCCGGTATCGGTCCAATTGGGGTTGTTGCTGTCGTCTTCCAGGTACACTAGGCGCGTTCGCCCCAGCCGAATAACATCGCCGGGGCGCAGAATATGCTCGCGCACACGCACCTCGTTGACGAACGTGCCCACCCGGCTCTGCACATCGAACAGCGTGTAGCGCCCGAAGCGCAACCGTAGTTGGGCATGGTGCCGCGAGATATACGGGTCGTCGACGACAATGTCGTTGTTCGGGTTACGACCGATGTTGAGCAGGGTGTGCTTCAGAAAAATGGGGGTACGGCCACTAACGATAAGCTGTGGGTTGCGTAGTTCATGCTCGGTCGATGGCATCTTGACGCGTTCCATCGCGTTGGTGGTCTCGGTCACGCTGCTCACATGGCTCGCATGAACGGTCACCACGCTGTGGCCAAGCGATTCATCGGCCTGTATCTGGATCGTCGGCGACGATTCCAGCCGATACCCGGCATTCGTCACAAGTTCGACCATATGCTCACCCAGGGTCGTCTCCAGTTGGGGTTGTTGCTTCAGTAACGCCTTCGCCGCATTGGGGTGCATCACGATGCGGTAGTGGTCGGGGGCGATGAGGCGCAGATCGTCGGTATCAGAGTTGCGCAGGCCGTCTTCCATCGCGCGTGCGAGCTTCAGCGCGACATCCTGCGCCCGAACCCGCCGCCCAAAAAACTGGGCGAAGGCCCCTTCGATGAGGCCTTCCAGGCGGGCTTCTAGCTGGGCGATGTGTTGATCGTTCATAACGCGCATTATAGCCCACGCGTAGTCGCGCGGGCAATGCGGCGTTGGCCGTCGTTGAGTGGACGTAGGGTTAGCCCGTATGGCCGCCGCCGGTGTTGGTGGCCCCACCCGGCGGGCGATACACGAAGGCCGGTTCGCTGGGCACGAAGTTCGGCCAGTTGCTCCGGCGATCCAGTTCGGCGCTCTCGCGCTGTGCCTCCAGCCAATCGGTGAAGATGCGCTGCTCGGCGATTTGCCGGTCCTGGCCTTCCAACGGGCGCTCCTCGCGGGCGCGCACCTGTACGATGTGGAAGCCGAACTCACTTTCTACCGGGCCAAATATTTCGCCGATTTCTGCGGCCTGCACGGGATCGGCGAAGGGGCCGACATAGCTCGTAGCGGCACCCCAACCGAGTTCGCCACCGCGCTGGCCGCTGCCGCTATCCGTCGAGGCGGAGCGGGCGAGGTCTGCGAACGATTCACCAGCTTCGAGCGCAGCCAGGATAGCCTCGGCCTCGGCAAGCGTTTCCACCAGGATGTGGCGAGCGTTCACGTGGGGCACGGTCTCGCCAAGTTGCTGAGATACGATGTCCTCGCGGACCTTTTCGCGCAGCGCAACCGAGCGGAAGTAGGCCGTCACCGCGCTGCGCCCGATACCGGCCTGCCCGCGCGCATCGGCAAAGAAGGTGTCGCGCGCATCATCGTAGGCCGTTTCCAGTTCCTCGGTGGTAAGCGTGGGGATGGCAATATCTTCACCCTCCACCGTCGGCGGAATCGTCGGGATGGGCGTCGGCCCGCCTGCATCGCTGACTTCTTCGGTGGCGTCGGCTTCCTCGGTCACCTCGGGTTCGGGGGTGGGGGTGAGCGTCGGCGTGGGTGTGGGTGAGGGCGTCGGCGATACAAACGGTGTGGGTGTCACTGTGGGGGTGAGGGTGGCCGTCGGTTCGGCGTTTGCTTCGGGGTCGAAGCCGAAGAACGTCTGAATTTGTTCCTCGATTTCCTCATCACTTACGCCGATGCCGTTCTCCTCAGCATACGCGGCGATAAGCTGGGAATCCAGCATTTCATCGAGGATGCGGCTACCCAGGATGTCTGGCTGGTCGTTGAGTTCCAACCACCACGTCGAAAACGGCTCGATCTGGATGACCTGGTTCGGGTCTTGGCCGTTGGCAATCGCCGAACCGAAGGCGGCATTCAACTGGGTGTTAAGCGCCACCCGTTCGATGCGCACGCGTTGGTCGAATTCCCCCGCGCTAATCCGGTCACCATCGACTGTGGCGACGGTGCGGTTTGGGCGGATGATCTGGTCGGTGAGGATCGCGCCGAGCAAAATGACGATGGCAAGGCCGCCCACGAGTGCGGTCATCGCCAGGGTAAAGCGCTGCCACTCTTGTTCTCGCTCACTGCGGGCGCGGTAGCCCCCATCGTACAAAAACGGCAATGGCACCCCGAGGATCGTCGGGCTGGCACCGGTCGACTGCTGGTCGAGTAAATCCGGCTGGCTGGCGAGCGTCGCGCGTTTGCGGCGCGTCGGTTGGCCGGGAGTTTGTTTTTTGTTAGCCATT
>CAYSVE010000240.1:0-8186 GCA_964434365.1 uncultured Anaerolineaceae bacterium
GGGGGGGGGGCGGCGCGGTGTTTTTCAATCCTATTGTTGCGCCGTCACCCGGCGCATTGCGGTCAGCTATGCTCCCTGCCGCCGCGCTAGCGACCGTCGCGGACGGTGAGCAGTTCAAGACGATGGAGACCGTGTTGAGCCTGTGCCGAGAATTGGCCGCCGCCGGGTTAGACCGCAGCAGCACGGTGATCGCGTTTGGCGGCGGTGTCATCGGCGATACCGCCGGGTTCGTCGCGGCGGTGTATATGCGCGGCGTGCGCCTTGTGCAAATTCCCACATCGCTGCTGGCTATGGTCGATAGCAGTGTGGGCGGCAAAGTCGGCGTCGATATTCCCGAGGGCAAAAACCTGATCGGGGCGTTCAAGCAGCCTGCCGTCGTCCTCATCGATACCGATGTGCTGTCGACGTTACCCGCGCAGGAATGGCGCAACGGCATGGCCGAAGTGCTGAAGCATGGCCTGCTCGCCGATGCTGGCCTGCTCGAACCTGATTTGCACACCCCCGACCGCACTGCCGAACTCGTCGAGCGGGCGGTGCAGGTGAAGGTGGATGTGGTTCAGCAAGACCCGTACGAGAAAGGTGTACGCCAACACTTGAACCTCGGCCACACATTTGCGCACGCCATCGAGCGCGTGAGCAACTATGCCTGGGCACACGGCGAGGCCGTCGGTGTGGGGCTTGTTGCGGCGGCGCATTTGTCTCACCGGTTGGGGATGGCCGGGTCCGACCTTGTCCAAACCGTCGAAAGCCTCATCGCCGAAACCGGCCTGCCGACGAGCATCGGTGGGTTGCCGCCCCACGACCTATGGCGCGCGATGTTCACCGACAAAAAATGGCGCGATGGTCGTTCGCGTTTTGTCCTGCTGCAAGGCATCGAAAAGCCGACCGTGGTCGAGGATGTGCCCGAGGCCGATGTGATCGCTGTACTGGAGAATTTGACATCGTGACGGAAAAAGCACTTCTACTGCTGCACGGTCCGAACCTGAATTTGCTTGGTACTCGCGAGCCGGAGATGTACGGCTCCATGACGCTGGACCGGATCAATCGTAAGGTGGTCGAACACGCGCGGCTCAAGGACATCGAGGTGTGTAGCTCGCAGTCGAACAGCGAAGGTGCCCTGGTGGATGCGCTCCACCACGCGCGGGCGTGGGCCTCTGGGGTGGTCTTTAACCCCGGGGCTTACACCCACACCTCGATCGCGCTCCGCGATGCCGTCAGCGCCATCGAATTGCCCGTGGTGGAGGTTCACCTGTCCAACGTCCATGCCCGCGAGGAATTCCGCCACAAGTCGATGCTGGCCCCGGTTTGCCTCGGGCAGGTGTTAGGCTTCGGCTGGCGCGGATACCTGCTCGCTGTCGATGCCCTGGCGGGGCATCTTGGCTGGGAATAACAGAACTTAAACCGTTGCTTTTGTGGAACTCCACCGTAGCCCGCTCGTGATTATGGAGAGATGCTCATGGCTTCATCGAATGGATATAATGGATACGCGTCTATGACGACCAAGGATGAGGTACTCGCGAGGGTCGAGGAGCACGATGTGCGCTTCGTCGACCTGTGGTTTACGGATATCTCCGGTGGGGTGAAAAGCGTCACGATACCGGTATCTGAAATCGAAGCCACCATTGACCTCGGTCGCCACTTTGATGGCTCGTCGCTGGAAAGCCAGGTGCGTGTCGCCGAGAGCGATATGATCCTGCTGCCAGACCTCAATACGTTTACGGTGCTTCCGTGGGCCGCCGCCGATGTCGGCGCGACGGCCCGCCTGATTTGCAACGTGCACACGACCAACGGCGACCCATTTATCGGCGACCCACGCCAAACGCTCATACGCATGCTCAAGCAGGCGCAGGAGATGGGCTTCCGCTACAAAACTGGCTACGAACTGGAGTTTTACCTGTTCGGCGAAGTGGCCGAAACGCCCATCGACCCGGTGGACGAGGGAACGTACTTCGATCTCTCGCCCGACACAAGCGAGTCGATTCGCCGCCGCATGATCGCGACCCTTTCGCAGCTTGGCATGCGCGTGGAAAGTGCGCATCACGAGATTGGCAGCGGCCAGCACGAAATCGGTTTTGGCTACGATGTGGCCCTCGCCGCCGCCGACCAGATGCTCACAGCGCGCGTCGCGCTGAAGGCCGTCGCTCGTGAACATGGCCTGCGCTGCACGTTTATGCCCCGCCCCTCGTCGAGCTTGCCCGGCAGCGGCATGCACACGCACCAAAGCTTGCACGACCTCGCCACCGACGACAATGTCTTCCACAACAGCGACAACCAGTACGGCCTTTCGACCACCGCGCAGTACTTTTTGGCGGGGCAGTTGTGCTACGCCCGCGCGATGGTCGCGATCCTCGCGCCAGTGGTGAACAGTTACAAGCGCCTGGGCCGCAGTGTCGAAGCGCCGAACCTCGTCACCTGGGCGCATATCAACCGCGCGGCGCTCATCCGTGTGCCGAGCATCCGTCCTGGCCTCGAACAACACACCCGCCTGGAACTCCGCTGCCCCGACCCAACCAGCAACCCCTACCTCGCCTCAGCCGTGATGCTCCAGGCCGGGTTGGAGGGCATCCGCCAGAAGATGTCTCTCGACGAGCCGCTGGAGGAGATACTGGTTTCGCAATCGGGCGGGCGGCGGCGTCACCTTGAGAGCCTACCGAACTCGCTTGGTGAGGCCATCGATGCGCTGCAATCGGAGGAAGTCATCCTGTCGGCGCTGGGGCCGTACATCAGTGGCCGCTACATCGATGTGAAGCAGCAGGAGTACGACGAGTACAACCGCCAGGTCACCACCTGGGAGGTTCAGCGCTACTTCGATCGCTACTGAGTGGCGAGTTGTAACACGCACTCGTGGACTGCCGCCAGCGCGTTGTAGGCGTCGTTTGGTGCCACCACGATCGAAAGGCTGTGGGTCGCAGGCCCCACCGAAAGCAACAGCGGCTTGATGGTCCCCAGGGCGTCTAAAACGGTGGCGATGGGCTGTGCGCTCAGGCTCGTGCCGATAACCGTGACCACCGTGGCGAGCGACGCTTGCCACACATCGCCGAGTGTTTCGTGGTTCAACAGGCGGCGTTCGAGGTGCTCTTTGGCGTTGCGCACTGCACCTGGCCCCGCCGAGGTGGGGATAATCACACACAAGAGCGTTTGCGCCGCCGATTGCCCGCTTAGCACCGCCCCGACAGGGCTGCCGAGCGTCTCCTGTAGAACCTCATCGACAAACGCGCTGATGTCGGTGATAGGGCCGCTACGTTGCGCGCTGAGCGTTACTGCCTGGATAGCCGTCACCGCTTTGATGGCCGGTTTCGAGGTGGGTTTCGCGGCGATGAGGGTGCCGTCGCCGTTGGGCTTAAACACATTCTTGACGCGCAGCGCGATCGATGCGGCTTGCAACGGCGCGACCATCCGCGGATGCAACACGCGCGCCCCAAAAAATGCCATCTCGGCGACTTCGTCGTACGACATCTGCGGAATAACCCGCGCTTCGTCGATTTCGCGTGGGTCGGTGGTCATCATCCCATCGACATCCGTCCACACCCACAATTCCTCGGCGTCGGCGCAAATGCTCACCACCGACGCGGTGTAGTCGCTGCCGCCACGGCCAAGGGTTGTGCGTCGGCCCTCGGGCGTGGTGCCAATGAAGCCCGTGACCACCGGGATGATGTTGCGTTCCAACATGGGTAGCAGGTTCGCCTGTATTTTCTCGCGGCTGAGGTCGATGTTGGGCGTGGCATAGCCGAACGCATCATCGGTGACGATGAGGCCGTCGGAGTCGATGGCGACGCCGCGCAGGTCGTTGTGGCGCAGCAATGCCGCGACGATGCGCGCCGCGAGGCGTTCGCCGGCCCCGATGAGCGAGTCGACGGTATCCGAGAGGACATTTTCGCCGGGGTTGTTGGCGAGTGTCTGGCAGTTATCGAGCACATCGAACAGCAGTTTGTCGACATCGGCGCGCAGGGCGAGCCGCTCCGTGTTGCCGATAGGCAGGTGGTCGGCGAGGGCAAGGTGCCGTGTGCGCAGCGTCGCCACGATGCGCCGGTACCCGCGCCGGTTGCTCATCTGCGCGAGGTGCGCCGCTTCGATGAGGTTATCCGTCACCCCCTCCAACGCCGAAACGACCAGCAGCAGGCGATCCCACCGGGCGCGCTCGTGGAGCACAATGCTCAATACCTGTGTGAGGGCAGTGGTCGTGCCGACCGACTGCCCGCCGAATTTCATAACGAGTGTGCTCATGGTGCCCTACCGCAGGTGTGCTTAGCCGTTAATCATATCGATAATATGCCCTAATGCAACCGGATTTTGCGATTGTCAAGCCATGATGAGTTCGTTATGCTTGGTGGCATACTTGTTATCGTTTAAGGTAATTGAATATGGAAACGCCATTGGAACAGCGGCTTCGGGTCGCTGGCGTGCGTTTTAACCGGGTGGGGAAGCTCTATCATTTCGACTATGCCGATTTCCCCGACCTCGCCATCAGCGACCATGTGATCGTCGACACCGCACGCGGGCGTCGGATGGGGCAGGTGATGGCCTTCGCCGAAACCGACCAGCCCGAAGGTGAACTGAAGCCCATCGTGCGCCTTGCTAACCCGCGCGACCTCGTGCTTCGGCAGCAGTGGCAGGCCCAGGAGCCATCCGCGCTCGCGACTTGCATCGATGTGGCCGAACAACTCGGCGGGTACAATGAGGTGAAGTTCGTGGCGGCGCAGTATAATTACGACGGTAGCGTGCTCACGTTCATGTTTAGCGCCGAGGACAAGGTGAACGTCGGCCACCTGTGGAACGAACTAAATAATCACTTCGATGCCCAGGTGGAAATGCGGCAAATCGGCCCGCGCGATGTGGCGAAAATCCTGGGTGGTGGTGGGGCCTGCGGCAAAGTCGAGCGGTGTTGTAGCAGCTTCTTGACGGACTTTAGCCCGATTTCGATCAAAATGGCGAAGGTGCAGGGCATTTCGCTCAACCCGTCCGAGATCACCGGGATGTGTGGACGGCTGCGCTGCTGTCTCGTCTACGAATATGAGCAGTACGTCGAGGCGCGCAAGCAACTGCCGCGCCGCAACAAAATCATCGGCACGCCCTTCGGCGAAGGCCGCGTGACCGACGTTCATCCGCTCCTCGATGCCGTGACCGTTTCCACCGAAGATGGCTATCGGTTGGTCGAGCGTAGCGACATCGTGCCACTCGAGGAGATGCGGGCGCTCGCAGCGAAGGCATCGCAGCCCTGCGACCAGCACGACCCCGACGAGCCGTGCGATTGTGGCGCGAAGCCAGGCAAGGCCGCCGAGGCATCGGCCAGTGTGGACGAAAACGCCCAGGAAGACCCACCACCAAAAGCCGAAGACCAGCGCGAGCAGAAACCCAAGAAGGGCCGCAACGATCGGCGTCGGCGTCGGCGTAAGAAGGGGAAAAATTGAGCGAGGAATATCCAGAAAAACGCGAACGGGTGCTGGTTGTTTTGGCCCACCCCGATGACATGGAGTTCTTCTGCGGTGGCACGATGGCGCGCTGGGCCAGCGCGGGGGCCGAGATCACACTATTGTTGGCTACCAGCGGCGATAAAGGCAGCGCCGACCCTGAGATGACTTCGGAGAAGCTCATCGAAATCCGTGAGGCAGAGGCGAGGGCCGCCGCCAAGGTGCTCGGCGTGAAGGATGTCATTTTTTTGCGGTACAAAGATGGCGAACTCGTGCACACCCTGGACCTGCGCCGTGAGGTCGTGCGGCAAATTCGCCTAAAAAAGCCGGATACCGTCGTCACGAGTGACCCGACTGCTTACTGGTACGGCACAGGGTACGTCAACCACCCCGACCACCGCACCATCGGTGACGTGACGCTGGCGGCAGTCTTTCCCATTGCGCGTGACCGCCTGAACTTCATCGAGCTAGAGCAGGACGAGGGCCTCGGTGTGCACAAGGTGCGCTGGCTGTATATCGCCATCCCCGCCGAGCACACAACGGTCGTCGATGTGACGGACTACATCGAGACGAAAATCGACTCGTTGAGAGAGCACAAGAGCCAGTTCGATGCCACCGACGAGGCAGTCGCGCGCGTTCGCGCGCGCGCCCTGGACCCCCATGCACCCGAAGACGCGCCGCGTTATGTCGAGTACTTTCGTTTAATGACACTGAGATAACCCCATGACTCCTGTTGACTTCAAAGCACAAGCCGAAGCACTCCGCGACGAACTGATTGCACGCCGCCGCGACCTGCACCAACACCCCGAAATCGCCTTCGAGGAGGTGCGCACGGCGGGCATCGTTGCTAAAGAACTGACCGACCTTGGCCTTGAGGTGACGACCGGCGTCGGTCGTACCGGTGTGGTGGCGATGCTCGAAGGCGAGGCGAGCGGCCCGACGGTACTCGTCCGTGCAGACATGGACGCGCTACCGGTTCAGGAGGAAACGGGCGCAGACTACACCAGCCGCATCCCCGGTAAAATGCACGCCTGCGGCCACGACGGCCACACCGCGATTGCGCTGGCCGTCGCGAAGATGCTCAGCGGCCAACGCGAGCAAATGGCCGGGCGCGTCAAGTTCGTGTTCCAACCCGCCGAGGAAATTGCGGGCGGCGCCAAGGCCATGATTAAGGACGGTGTGCTGGAAAATCCTCGGCCCGATGTGAGCCTGGGCCTGCACCTGTGGAACACGCTACCGCTGGGCTACGTGGCCGTCACCGATGGGCCGTCGATGGCCGGGTCGTCGTCGTTCAGCATCGTTATCAAGGGGTACGGCGCACATGCGGCCAGCCCACACCTCGCATCGGACCCGGTGCAGTGCGCCGTGCAGATCGTCAGCGCGCTGCAAACCATCGTCAGCCGCAACGTCGACCCGTTGGAGACGGCGGTTGTCTCGGTAACGACGCTGCGCGCCGGTACTGCCGATAACATCATTCCGCAAGAGGCCGAGGTGCGCGGCACGATCCGCGCCTTTAAGCCGGAGGTGCGCGCACTGATCGAGGGGCGAATGTACGTCATCGTAGAAAACGCCGGGCGCATGATGAACTGCTCGACGCACCTCTCGTACCTCGATGGCACGATTCCCGTCATCAACGACGCGAAAGTGGGCGCAAAAGTCCGCGAGGCGATGCTGCCGATTATCGGCGACCCCGACTTGATTCTCACCGATGAGCAGACGATGGGCGCGGAGGACATGGGCTACCTCATGGACGATGTGCCGGGGATGTACTTCTTCGTGGGCAGTGCCAACAAAGCGCGCAAGCTCGATTACGGGCACCACCACCCCAAGTTCGACTTCGACGAGGACGCCTTGCCCTTTGCGGCGGCGCTGCTTGCGAACTCGGTGGCGGCGTACGTATTGCCAGAGGTCGATTAGCTCGTGCCGCAGCAAAGTGTCTTCAACTGGCCCGATGGCCGGGGATGGCTCGTGCTGGCCGGTGGAAGCGACGACGACGTGCGCGCCACCGCCATCGAACGGGCCTCTGCCGACGGGGGTGTGGCCTATGTCTCGCTCATGCCGAGCGATGACGCCCTCGATGCGATGCAAGACCTCGGCGCGCCCACCGGCTACGTCGTCGATGTGACGACCGAGGACGACGACACACTCAAGGCACGTATCGGCGACGCGGGTATCGTGGTGTTGGGCGGTGCGGGCACCGCCGAAGACTTCCGTAGCAGCCTGGTAGGTGCGGCGGAGGAAGGGCTGCACACGGCGCACGAACGCGGCGCGATGCTGCTCATCGAGGGGGATGCCGTGACGGCGTTCGGGGCGTACCTCATCAAACCCGATGGTGTGCTGCGCGACGCGCTGGAGTGGCTACAAAATATGATCGTCGTGCCAGGGGTCACCTCCGTCAGCGATAGCGAAACCGCGCAGGCCGTGATGGGCGCGCAGCCGTTGGCGGTCGCGCTGGGCATCGGCCCCACGTCGGCGCTTGCGCTTGGGCCAGATGGCGAAGTGCAACAGTGGGGCGACAAGCAAGTGACGATCGCCCTCAACCAGGCACCAGGCTAGGACCAACTCTGTCCAACTCTGTAATGAAAGGGCATGTATGCCAGTAACGATTTTGATCGGCGCACAATGGGGCGACGAGGGCAAAGGCCGCGTCGCCGATTGGCTGGCCGCCGAAAGCGATGTCGTGGCCCGCTACGCCGGGGGCGATAACGCCGGGCACACCGTCCATGTAGGCGACGAAGTGTACAAGCTGCACCTCGTGCCGAGCGGCATCATCCACGC
>CAYSVE010000241.1:0-8185 GCA_964434365.1 uncultured Anaerolineaceae bacterium
CACCGAACCCCATCTCCAACCCGATCCATTTTTGGAACTCCGTGCAGCCTTCGAGCGCCGCCAGGAGCGCCTCGCAAAAGCGTTCGCGCGCCTCGTGATGGCGATTATGGCCCTCAGCGTGGTAACGCTCAGCTTGTTTCAGTACAGCCACCACGCCGCATCGCAAGTGGCCGAACAAATCGCATACCGTGTTCAGTGGGTTTTGTTTGCGGTCATCGGCCTCGTCGGCCTCGTGATATTCGCCTTCGTCGCGGAGGTCACCATCCTTGTCGTCGGGTTTGTGGCGGCCCTCGCCCGCGACGCGCTCCGCAGCCCACGCAAAAAGCGCAAACGCTAACCCTCCTCCTCGACCGGCAACCCCGCCAACCGCATGATGGTTAGCGCGTTCGTCGTGGGCGATGGCCCCGCGCGCAGCGTGTAGTCGAAGACCATTTGCCCGTCGTCCACCGTCTCGCGAAAGTGGTAGTTGTCGATGGCCTCGAACGCATCGGCCAGTTGCACCAGTTCGAGGTCGTGCGTCGCAACAAGGCCCATCCCCGGCTGATCCACCAGCGCGCGTATCAGGCTTCGGCTACCGACCAGCCGTTCGCGGTTGTTCGTGCCCCTAAAAATTTCGTCTACCAGATAAAACACCGGACGCGGGTCATCCGTTTCGAGCGCATCCAGCCGCGCGCGCAGACGCCGCACCTCCGCATAGAAGAACGAAATGCCATTCTCCAGCGAGTCCGTTACGCGCATCGACGAAAATAGCCGGAAGACGCCCGTCTCCATTTCATCCGCCGCAACGACCGACCCCGCATACGCGAGACACAGGTTCACACCCAGCGTGCGCAAAAACGAACTTTTCCCGCTCATGTTGCTGCCGGTGATAATGACCACGCCACCCGCCAGCGAAAAATCGTTCACGACCCGCCCCTTGATGAGTGGGTGCCCTAACCCCGTCGCGCGGAACGCACCGTTTTCTGTGAGGGTGTGTGTGATGTAGGCCGGGTTCAAATAGGCGAAGGTCGCCAGCGACCCCAGCGCTTCGAGTTCGTGCCATACGTCCAACCAGCCGGGGAGTTGCTCGCGCAGTTCTTCCCGCACGACCTGAAAGCGCCACGCGAAGAAGTAATCCCAGGGCATGACCGCGTTCAGCAGCGCCCACAGAATCACATTCGCCTGTACGCTCACCCCACTGACGATGCGCGTCACCCGTGTAAGTTGGCGAGAGGGCTTTTGTTGCAGCACCGGGGCACACAGGGTTCGCAGGCCGTCGTGCTGCCCAAAATGAAAGCCCTCGATGAAGCTCATCAC
Organism: uncultured Anaerolineaceae bacterium; assembly: GCA_964434365.1. GTDB lineage: Bacteria > Chloroflexota > Anaerolineae > Aggregatilineales > Phototrophicaceae > CAYSVE01. The sequence continues at coordinate 1,297 of CAYSVE010000241.1, forward strand.
CGCGCTCAGTTGTTCCAGCCCTGCCGCGAGCGCTAACGCCTCGTTGAACACGTCGCCGCGCCGCGCGGCCTGGCTGATGCTCACCGCCACGTAAATGCCCCAGCCAATCGCAACGACGGTCGGCGGTGCAAACGTAAATAGGAGCACGTTAATGGCAGCAAGGGCGGCGAGCAGTGTCACCAGGTTGCGCAGATCGGTGCCCGGTTTCGCCTCGGCAAACCGCAACGCAGACCCAGCCCGTAACTTGCCTGCCGCCAACGTCGTGACCGCCGTTAGCTTGTCGCGGAAGGTCGGCAGGGCAGTCAGTTCGGCAACGAGGGCCTGCCGCGCCCGGGCCACCTCTGCCGAGGGGGCCGTGGGGATGAGCCACTCGCGCAAGCGCGCGCTCCCCTCCCGGCTGACGGATGTATCCAGCAGGCGATGCACCATCCGCAGGTCGAGGTCGGTTTCCAACATATGAGGCTCGATCGAAAATGTGCGTCTGTCGGGTATCCCGGCCCAATTGAGCGTGGTCCGCGCGATGTGCGCCTGCTTCAGGGTGCGCCACGCCGAAAATGTGGCGATGTGCCGCTCTACCCGGCGATGCAGCACCACCACGACCGTAAACGCTGCGCTGGTAATCAACAGCGTGAAGGCAAACAACAGCGGTTGCAAAAAGTACGTCACGGCGACTGCCGATAGACCGACCACCGCAATCGTCAGCCGAATACCGCTCAGGCGGTCGCTCACGCCTTTCAACCGGTCGATCGTCCGCGCAACACGCGCAATCCCGCGCTCGATGGCGTGTAGCCGGGCCGTTTTTACGTCATCCATTCATATATCCTCGATTACGAACGCTGCCGCCCTGCAAAATTGCGCAAAGCTGCCCCGCGTGCTAGCTTTAATCCATTTACGAGCACGCGAAAAGGTATTCTATCGTGACAGTGAAAATTGTGGTGGTCGGCGACTTCAACGTCGATCTTGTTATCTACTTAGATCGGCTGCCAAAGGTCGGCGAAACCCTCAACGGCAATGATTTCATCATTGGCCCCGGTGGTAAAGGCTCGAACCAGGCCGTCGCGACTGCGCGCCTCGGTGCCGATGTGAGCTTCGTCGGGCGCATCGGCGCGGACGACTTCGCCAATATCGCGCTTGATGTGTGGAAAGCCGAGGGCATGAACCTGTCACATTTAGGGCAGGATGACGAAGTCGGTACGGCGGTTGCGCTCATTTCCGTCGATAACGCCGGAAACAATACCATCGCAGTGGCGCAGCAGGCCAACCTCCGCCTCACCACCGACCACCTTAATGCTGCCGAAGACCTCATCGCCGGGGCCGATGTGCTCATGACGCAACTCGGGCTGCGCTTCGGAGTCGTTGAACGCGCGCTGGAAATCGCCCGTACGCACGATACCACCACCGTGCTGAACCCGGCCCCCGCCGCACAAATCTCGAAGGAAATGCTCGCACTCGCCGACTACATTACCCCCAACGAAGGCGAGCTAGAGATTATCGCGGGCCAGTCCGGCGACATCGTCGAGGCGGCCCGGTCGCTCATCGTGCGCGACGACCAAACCGTGATCGTCACCCTCGGCGAGCAGGGCGCGCAGTGGGTCACCGCGAGGGAGACCAAACAGGTGCCCGCCTACCCGGTCGATGTCATCGATACCGTGGGGGCGGGGGATGGCTTTAACGCGGGGTTGGCGGTCGCGCTCGCCGAGGGCCGCGCACTCGAAGATGCCATCGCGTTTGCCCACGCGACGGCGGCAGTCGTGGTTCAGCGGCAGGGCGCTGCCGCAGCGATGCCCAAGCGCAACGAGGTCGAAGCGTTTTTGCACTCTCGCGGGTGAGCGATGCCCACGTCGGCTATACTTAACTTTTGGAACAGATTCTTCGTATGTGCGAAGGGAAGGCTCACAGGGACATGACAAAAATTGGTTTCGGAATCCCCACCTCTGACTTCAAGGGAAATTTGACCGACATTCCGAAAATAGCCAAGCGCATCGAGGAACTTGGCTACGATAGTGTATGGGTTTTCGACCGCGTTTTTTGGGCGTCTAATCCACGAGAAGAATACCCGGGCACACCCGGCCAGCCCTGGCCGGACGCCTTCAAAACCTCAGCAGACCCACTCACGGTGCTTTCGATGGCCGCTGCTGCGACTGAGAAAATTCGCCTGGGTACAAGTATTTTGGTCATTGGCTATTATAACCCGGTGATGTTGGCGCGCCGCGTTGCAACGATGGATGTATTCTCGGGTGGGCGCATGACGTTGGGGTTGGGCAGCGGGTGGTCCACCGATGAGCATGAGGCTGCCGGAGCCAATGCCCGCACGCGAGGCAAGCGCGCCGATGAGTTCCTCGATGTCTTCAAGGGGGCTATGATGGAAGGCAAGTTCGCCCACGACGGCGAGTTCTTCAGCGTCCCCGAGAATATCATGATCGATTCGGTGCAGAAGCCGCATGTGCCCATTCTGCTGGCTGCATACTCGCCGGCGACGCTCCAACGTGCCGCCCTGAAGGCCAACGGATGGACGCCTGCCGGGCTTCCCATCTCTGCGATGAAGGAAATGCACGAGGGCGCAAAGGCGATAATCGCCGGAGCCGGTGGTAACCCCGACGACTTCAAGATGCACGTGCGTGCGAACTTGATGGCCATCACGCCAGAGCCACTCGCAGAGCGCTTCCCATTCAACGGTTCCCTGGGGCAAATCGTCGAGGACTTTAACGCGGCTGCCGAGATCGGGGCGGATGAAGTCTTCTTCGACCCGATGGGTGGCACCACCGACAAGTACTTCGAAATGATGGAGACCATCAAAAACGCCATCGGCTAGCCTGCCGTGGCCGGGCCGACGCAGCCACGCGTCGGCCCAAATGCACCATAACCCCGCAACCACCGTCAGATCACACACCGCAATATACGACAACCGCTGCCCCTCCACCCGGAAGGTGCCCACGGACGCATCCCACCCCGCCATGAACGTCCGAACATAGCGATCTGGCGTGAGTTGCTGTATCGGCGACGCCGACACGCGCAGTCGGGTAAGGCCTACGGAGATCGTGCCGGGGTCTACCTGCGGCGCGATGCGCGCCTCGCCCTCGGTTTCCCATGCGGGTGGGCGGAACTCGAACGTGACATGCTGACCCTCACGGACGGGGCCGTTCGTCGTCTCGCACGTTTCGAGAATCACTCGGTTTGTCGAAGGCGCTTCGATGAAGTTGGTCCGCGCGACCTGCTCGCAAAACCCGGTTTGTGTAACATCTTCGAGCGCGATCCAACTGCCACCGCGCAATTGCCACCATACGCCACCGTCGGCATCGCTGGCCTGGAGCACGGGCGTCAGACGCGTCGCGCTATCGATGTCGCGCACAATTTCGTAGAAGCCTGCCGGGCCGCTACGCAGCACCGTGTCTCGCCGAACGACCCGCACGCACGGCTCGGGCCCGGTGAAGACCGCGGTCGGCACCGGGGTAGGTGGCGGCGCGAAGCGCGCACTCACCAGCGTATCGATTTCGGCTTGGGCCAGCGGCGCGGGGACACTCAAGCGCGCAGGTAAATTGTTGATCGGCAGCGTATCCAGCGCGGCGAGGGTGTATGGCTCCGGCGTGCTGACCTCATCGCCAAGCACCACCTGCGCCCCAGCAGGCACGAAGCGCGCTTCACCATCGGCGCCGGTAAACTCGACATTGCCATCCAGTGCAACGACGTTCAACACGCCGTCGACGGTTTGAATGAACACCGTCCCGGCGATGCGCGTTTCAACGCCATTGATGTTCATGTGCGCGCCGCCCTCAGCAGGCCCCTGAAGCAAGACCCCACTCCCAAACGAGCCAGGGCAGAGCAATTCACTATGCCTCGTCGCCAACTCGATAACCTCGAACGGGCGGAACAGCGGCGTATCCGTCTCCACGATTTGCAGCGCGTCCGGGTTGCCGTCCAGGCTTGCGACGTCGCGCCCCACCCAGCCGAACGACTCGGTGCCGGGGATGCGCACGCGCAGCCAGTTGCCTTCTTCGTCACGGCCATTCGCGACCGCACTTTCGCGCACCGGCAACTGCTCGATGATCTCACCGCGACCGTCCGGTTCGGCGCGGATGTTTAACGTGCCGGTCGATGTTACGAGCACTGTCTGTACCGGGTCTTCCAAATCTGTAATCTGCGCCTCGCCGAACAGCAAAAACGTGATGGTCCGCTGGTCGCTATCGATGAGGTCAGCGGGTGCGTCCAGCCGCGCGACGCTGATGTCATCCTCGACGAGGGCCGTCGACAGCGTTTGGATACCCGTGATATCTGCCATGTCGCCGGTTGCCGCAAGGCCGATTGCCTCGCCCCGTGCCACTGTGGAAACCGATCCGTTCCCATAACAGGCCTCGCCCCGCTCGATGCCTTGGCAGGCTGCACCGGCTCTCGCAAGTGCAAGAAGAACCGGAGCGGGGCAGTCCTGGGCGGCAGTCGTCGCGGCGATGCCGCCCCAACACAACACGCTCAGCCACAGAATGATTTTGCGCACGATGAATCTCTCCTCCCATTGTTTCGATGATTCGATTTCATCCGCAATATAGCACGATGTACCCGCAGCGTATGGTAGGCGTATGGTAGGCATAGGCGTGGGCGGTTGGTCCTGGTTCCGCAATGGAGCCTATAATGTTAGCGGAGCAGAACATTCAGGAGCCTGCCGATGAAACGATTGTGGCTGTTATTCCTAAGCCTTTTACTTTTAGCTATTGTGCTCACGGGTGCGGTGCTTGCCCAGGAGGGACCCGACCCCACCGCCTTTACCCTGGAGCGGCAGATCGGCCAAACGCGCCCGCAGACGCCGCGCTACAACCCACAGTTCGACCAGTTCGCGTGGGTGGACCGCGCCGGTAACCTGCTGCTGGTCGATGCCGCCGACCTTACCCCGCAATTCACGCTCTACGAAGCGCAGACCTACAGCGACTACCGCTTCAGTAATGATGGCCAGTGGCTTGCCGTTGCCATTAACACGCAAGTGGAGCTGTGGAATACCCAGACTGGCGAGAACATCGCCAGCTTCGAGCCAGACGGCACCCTCAGTATCGCCGCGCCGTTGCAATTCAGCGATGATGACCGCCTCTTGCTTGTCTACAGTGTGACGCTTGCCCCGCGGGAACTCCGTCGCAGCGAAAACGACACGGTGGTGCTGCCGTGGTTGTGGGACCTGCAAAACGCTCGCCGCGAGGGACGCAGCCGCCTGAACAACGGTGTTATTGCCCAACCCTTCTTCGACTTCCGCAATAGCTTCGTCTATATGGGGCCGAACGACAAACTCATCGCTGGGTTGCCGGGGCGTGTGCAAATCCTGCAAGCGACTACCAGTGAGGTGCTTGCCGAGGTCGTCTCCGATCGCATCGAAACCTCGCCGATTACGGCATGGTCCAGCCAGCAGGGCGATTCACTCTACTTTCAGCCCACGGGCCGCCGCAATCTCGTACAGGTGAACACCACCACCGGCGACCAAACCGAAATCCCCGCCGGGGCGAGCATCGATGGCCTTAGCACCAGCGAGTATGAGTCGCTCGTGTTCAGCGATAGCGCGCAAATCGTCGGTAGCCCGGTGGATACGCAGGGCAACACGCTACTGAGGCAAATCCTCGGTGCCGATTACATCAGCCGCGATGGCTACAGCCCGCAAACCGCGATGCTACTCGATGTATTGGAGCCGATTACACCGGAGGCACAGCAAAATGCACTCCTAATGTATGTGTTCAGTGAGGACCGCTCCGCTGGCACATTCGAGTTCCTGCGCCCGTCGGAGACGTCGCAGTTCACACTCTCGCCAGAGGGTGATGCGCTGATGATGTGGCGCACATCCGGCGCGCGGCCTATCGAAATCTACGACCTCGAAACGGGCCGCCTCGATGTGCAGATGTTCCCTACCTATGCCGACAACAACAGCGTCTTCGACTACGACGCGACCGGGCGGGTGGTGATTAGCGACTTCGAGCGCTTCGATGCCCAAACCGGCGACCTGCTGTTCCAGGACATCACCCTCAACCGGGGATACGAGCAGTTCTTCCTCACCAAAAACGGCACCGAAGTGATTACCCGCAACGGTGCCGATTGGTGGGTGTGGGATGTCGCGACGGGTAACCTCATCCGCCGCGAACAACTGCTCACCCGTGGCAGCATCATCGACACCTGGCCCAACGGCGAGCGCTTCCTCACGCGTGTGAACGACACGACCCTGGAAATTGTCGAAATCGGCACCGATGAACGACGCTCGATCACATTCGATGTGGCGCCCGGTCAGTTCATCGACAATGTGCTGCACAATGATGATTGGACGCGCTTCCTGGTCGTGTTCGCGCCGGTGCAGGGGTCGCAACACTTCCCCGGCAACGAAATCGTGATGGTCGACCTCGACGGCAACGAACTGTGGCACCTCGCAGGCGATGACCTGCCGGATGCCGGGGCCACCTACCAATGGCTCGGCAACGACACGATCATCGCGCGCTCGAACGCGCCCGGCAGCCGCGAAATCATCGAGCGGGTGTACGGCGTGGAATATCATCCCAGCGGGTTGCCCGCCTGCCTCGTCATCAACTATCCCGAGGACTTCGGGCGCTGGCTAAACGTGTGGGAGCGCCGCGCGTGGAACCTCCGCGCGGACGACCTCAACGAACTGGCATTGGATGTGTGCGAAGCCCTCGAAGAAGCGCCGCCGGAACTGCAAATCCAGGCCGTGGATGAAGTCATGACCTCGCCGACGCCCACACGCCAGCCGACCCGCGCGGCGGTCTTCGTCGCGACAGAACCGGCCATCGCCGGGGTGCCGACCTGCCTCACCTTCCGTTTTCAGGAAGAGGCGTTGGATTACGCCGAAGTGGTGCGCGCGATGGCTGCGTGCCTCAACGAGTCGGAAATCCGTTTGTTGCAGACCTTCGTCTTC
>CAYSVE010000242.1:0-4105 GCA_964434365.1 uncultured Anaerolineaceae bacterium
TGAGTGTGGCTGCCGCAACCAGCATCACCGAACAAGGCCGCGACGCCGATGGCAATCAATGGACGTTCCGCATCCAACCGAATGCTGATGTTATGGGTACCTTTGCGGCGCAGTATGTCACCGAAATGGCAGAGGCATTCGAAATTCCGGTAGGCTCCGTGGGCTACATGCACGAGGGCGCAACAGACTATGGGCGTAGCGTTTACGGTGCCTTCGAAGCGGAGGCGGGAAATCAGGGTATCGAGATCGGCGAGACGATTGCCTATGACTTCGGTGTCGAGTACACCACCGACATCACGCTGCTGAATGCCGGTGCGTTCGATGCCGTTATGGTCACCGGATACTACGGCGATGGCTTGTCAATCGCCCAGACGATGGAAGACGTGGCACTCGATACACAGTTTGTGATGGGCGTTGCGCAGGGCACCTACGACCAGGATCAGTTTGTCGAAGATGCGGGTGACCTGGCTGAGTGCTTCTTCAACAGCAACTACCGCTGGGATAACCTCAACGAGCTTGCCCTGGAGACACGTGTGGCTTACGACGAAATGTTCGACGAACCCATGACTGCCGCCGATGTTCTGGCTTGGCAGGCAACCTATGTCGTTGCCGATGCCATCATGCGCGCTGGTTCCGGTGATTCTGCGGCAATCCAGGCCGCCTTAATCGAGACGACCTACGAGGATCACATCCTTCCTTACGACGGCCCAATCACGTTTGAAGGCGGCGAAACGCCAAACGCTGTGCCGGTTGTCATGCAGGTGCAGGACGGCGCTGTCGTGCAGGTATGGCCCGCTGAGATCGCCGAAGTCGAGCCGCGATTCTGCACATCGTGGGATAACGAATAGCCGCATCTGGCGAATGATGAAGGGGGACACCTGGTGTCCCCCTTCTGGTGGGTTGGCCTCATAGCACGGGTTTGGAGTATTTCACTGTGGCTTGGAATCGGTATCGCGGCTGGATTATAGGTGGTCTGGTCGTCCTGGCTCTCTTTCTAATCTTGATCTACAACCAGGTTGACTGGCGGGCATGTCTTGAACCCGAAGCAGAGGGATTGTTCCCAGTCTGTGTGTTGCGGAACACCCTTTCGTGGTACGACCGATACGGGGTTGTGGTCCGGCAGGCTGGCGTCAGCGGGTTGTTGATAGGTGGGGTGTACGGTCTCGTTGCCCTCGGCCTAACGATGATCTTCGGCGTGCTGGAAATCATCAACTTTGCACATGGCGCCCTCATGACGGTCGGCCTTTATATTACGTTTATCCTGTTCGATTCTTACGGTATCGATCCATACCTAGGGCTTTTTGTCGTTGTTCCGGTGCTGTTCTTGCTTGGGCTGGTCGTGTATCGTGTCATCATTCATCCTGCCCGCGAAGCCCCGCACCACAATCAACTCCTTTTAACGCTCGGCCTTACGCTGATTATCGAAAATGCGTTGTTGCTGGCATTTACCGCGACGCCGGAATCCATTCGTCTATCGTACGCGCGCGGTGAGTTCAATTTAGGCTTATTCACACTAGAGTTTCCGCTTCGCATATGGGGCACAACGATTCAGATGCCGCAGCTCGTGGCGTTTCTTGGCTCGCTGATCTTAACGGCCATCCTCTACATCCTGCTTCAACGCACCGATCTCGGGCGTGCCATCCGTGCAACAGCCCAGGATCGCGATGGCGCGGCCCTCGTCGGCATCAACACGAATTGGATTAACGCCGTAACATTTGGTATCGGTACGGCGTGCGTAGGCGCAGCGGCGGCACTCGTGCTACCGTTCTTTCGGGTAGAGCCGACAGCTGGAAACGTATTCAACATCACGGCATTTGTGATTGTAGTGCTTGGGGGTATGGGGAACGCACTCGGTGCCCTCATCGGCGGTTTGATCATCGGCCTCACACAGGAACTGAGTCTCATCTTTTTCCCGGGGAGTTCCAAACTCATCGGTGTTTTCGTGATATTCATCATCGTGTTGCTCTTCAGGCCGCAAGGCATCCTCGGGGGCAAGGCCGCCTGATGGAGCGTTTGCGCCATTTCCCACGAGATTACGTCATTTTAGCGGTGGTAACGACGATTTTTGCCTTGCTTCCCCTGTTCGTGAGTAACTTTCAACTCAACCTGCTCACGAGCTTGCTGTATTGGGCATACCTGGGTACAGCCTGGAACATCATGGGCGGCTACTCCGGGCAGTTTTCTTTCGGTCACGCGGCATTCTTCGGTATCGGCGCGTACACGTCCACCGTGATGTACGTGGATTTCGGTATTTCGCCGTGGATTGGCATGGCAACTGGCATGATACTCGCGGCCTTAGCTGGCGGATTCATGGGCTGGCTCACGTTTCGATTCGGTGTGAAGGGGCACTTCTTCGCGCTTGCAACCTTTGCCTTTGCCGAAATGCTCCGCCTCATCGCGCAAGATTGGGACTTTATCAACGCCTCAATTGGACTAAATTTACCCGTCATCGGTGGTGATTCGTGGCCGCAGATGCTCTTCGAAGAGACCCCGCTGTTCTACTACACACTCATATTGGGTATGTTGGTTGTGGGCACAATCGCGAGTATCTGGATTTTCCACAACAAACTTGGCTACTATCTTCAGGCAATCCGCGAGGATGAAGATGCTGCCGCCGCCCTTGGCGTGAACACATTGAACTATAAGATTCGTGCAGTCGCCATTTCGGCTGCACTCACAGCCGCTGGTGGAACCTTTTTTGCGCAACGCTTCACATTTATCGATCCGTCGATTGTTTTCGGGGTGTCGATCTCGATCGACATATTGCTGCGCCCCATATTTGGCGGCTCTGGCACCGTATGGGGGCCACTCGTTGGCGCTGTACTGCTGACCCCACTAGAAGAAGCCACCAAAGAATTTGTGAGAACGCCGCCTGAGTTTCTCAGTTTCATCGCAGGACGCTCTGGTATCGATGTGATGTTGTTCGGCTTCATCGTCATCATTGTTGTGATATTTATGCCCGATGGAGTTGTGGGGACGCTCAACAACTGGTTGTCGCGGCTTGGCAGCGAACGACAACGCGGTGTGGCAATGGATCAGGAGACAACCGCATGACGTTGCTCCGCGTGGATAGTGTCACGAAGCGGTTCGGAGGCCTGGTTGCGGTAAACAATGTCTCCTTCGATATTGCCGAATCGGAGGTGCTCGGTCTGATTGGTCCCAATGGCGCAGGGAAGACCACGCTGTTTAATAGCATCAGTGGCACCTACGCACCCGAAGAAGGGCAGATCACCTTCGATGGCGAAGTCATCACCGGCATCGAACCCCACGATGTGGCCAAACGTGGCCTCGTCCGAACCTTCCAAATCGTCAAGCCGTTTGCATCACTGAGCGTAGTCGACAACGTGATGGTGGGTGCCTTTCTGCGCGATCGCACGGCTTCCGTCGCACAGAAGAAGGCGCGTGAGATTGTCGACTTTGTTGGGCTTGGTAAGTTTGCCGAGCGCCCTGCCAAGAACCTCACAACCGCCGGTCGTAAACGCCTTGAGTTAGCCCGCGCCCTAGCGACCGAACCACGACTCCTGTTGCTCGATGAATGTATGGCAGGCCTAACGCCAACCGAGAGCCGTGAGATTGTCGAAGTCATCAAACAGATCAAAGTGCAGTACAGCCTCAGCCTGCTTGTCATCGAGCATGTCATGCAGGCCGTGATGACGCTTTCCGATCGTATCGCGGTGCTGCATCACGGTGAACTCATTGCAATCGATGCCCCACAGGTGATTGCCACCGATGAGACGGTCATCGAAGCCTACCTCGGAAAGGAGTTCGAATTTGCTGATAATTGACGATCTTCGCTCTGGGTATGGTGATGTGCAGGTGCTATTTGGTGTGTCGCTGGAAATCAATAAAGGCGAGACGGTTGCGCTCATCGGTGCAAATGGTGCGGGCAAAACCACCACCATCAAAACTATTTCGGGATTATTGAAAGCGTGGGGTGGCACAATAAAATATGACGGGCGCGATATTACTAACTGGCCCTCTCATAGGATCGTGCGGGAGGGATTGATTCAGGTCGCAGAAGGCCGAAAGCTTTTTCCTGGTCTCTCAGTTATGGAAAATCTCGAGCTTGGTGGATTCCTTCCGTCACTGCGGGCAAACCGCCCGA
>CAYSVE010000242.1:4115-8184 GCA_964434365.1 uncultured Anaerolineaceae bacterium
ACCTTCGCCACGTCTTCGAGCTGTTTCCCCGACTAGCAGAGCGTAAATCGCAAATTGCTGGCACACTCAGCGGTGGTGAGCAGCAAATGCTTGCCATCGGGCGCGCGTTGATGTCGGAACCGCGTTTGCTCATGCTGGATGAACCGTCGCTTGGACTTGCGCCCATGCTCGTACAGGATATTTTCAATGTCGTACAACAGATCAACAGTGAGGGGACAACGGTGCTGATTGTCGAGCAAAACGCCGTGCAGACCCTCCACATGGCCCAACGTGGGTATGTGATGGAGCATGGCAAAATCATTTTGTCTGGCACAGGAGCCGAACTGCTGGAAGACCCTCGCATTCGCGAGGCCTACCTGGGGCTGTAACCGTGCCGAGTTTTCTGACGAATGACCTCACCAAAAAACAGTCCTACAAGCTCATGACCGGGTCTATAGTCCCACGCCCCATTGCCTGGGTGAGCACGGTCAGCGTCGACGGCATCTTCAACCTGGCCCCATTTAGCTTTTTTAACGGCATTGCTGTGATGCCACCGACCGTCGGGTTCACGGTCGCGTACGGCGACGACGACCGAGGCTACAAAGACACATACGTTAACCTTATGGCGAACGGTGAGTGCGTCGTAAATGTCGTCACGGAGGACACCGCCTACGCGATGAACATCACGGCAAAAGGGTTTGCCCCTGCGACTAACGAGTTCGAGGAAGCCACGGTCACGCCGGTTGCGTCGGAATTGGTAAAGCCGATGCGCGTCGCCGAAAGTCCTATTCAGTTTGAATGCAAGCTTCACGAGATGGTGACACTGAAAAACGACCTCGGCCATAGTGATCTGATGCTGTGCAGTGTGCTGATGATTCATGTTCACGAAACAGTCTATGAGGGGAACTATCGTATCGATCAACAGGCTTTGCGTGCCGTTGGCCGAATGGGTGGGACCCAATACATCAACACCACGCCGAGTTTTGACATGGAACGCTATCACAAGATCGACAATACGACCAACGACTTGTAGGTAACCGGACGTAACCGCACATGGATCGCTTCGCCAAACTCCTGAGTCCCATTCAGCTTGGTCCTACATTGGTCAAGAACCGCGTGATGGTGACTGCGCACACGACTAATTTCAGCGAGAACGGTATTCCTACGGACAGGGATGTTGCGTACTACGGCGAACGCGCGCGTGGCGGTGCTGGTCTTATAGTCATAGGGGCGCTTAGGGTCCACCCGACAACGCTCAATTCACCCCTCAATATTATGGCTTTCAAGCCAGAAGTTATCCCGGCGTACCGTGCGATAAGCGATGCGATTCATGAACACGGGGGCGTTGTTTTCGGCCAGCTCCTGCACATGGGACGCCAAATTTACCCCGGTTATAGCCGCACCCCACCGTGGGCACCGTCGCCGATTCCATGCCCCATCAACAAAGTTGTTCCCCATGAGATGACCCAGGCCGAAATCCGTGAGGTTATCGAGCATTTCGTGATCGCTGCCCGGCACTCGAAAGCGGGAGGAATGGATGGTGTAGAGATTCATGGCGCGCACGGCTATCTCATCCAACAGTTTATGTCCCCGTGGAGCAATCATCGCGAGGACGACTACGGGGGAACCGTAAACAATCGCATGCGCTTCGCATTCGAGATTATCGCGGCTGTTCGGGCCGAAGTTGGCCGCGACTTCACCGTGGGCTTTCGACTGAGCGGTGAGGAGTTCACCGACGGCGGGTTAGACATTACACAGATGGTCGGCGTTTCGCGTTTACTGCGCGATACCGATCAACTCGACTATTTGTCGGTATCCCAGAGCAATTACAATCCCCACAGCTTCCAGACGATGATTCCCGATATGCACTTCGAGCGCGCGCCGTACACCTATCTTGCCGGGGCGATCAAAGATTCTGTCGACGATTTGCCGATATTTACGGTGGGCCGCATCCTCGACCCGATGCAGGCAGAGACGATTCTTCAGTCTGACGCGGCAGACATGGTGGGTATGACGCGCGCGCACATCGCCGACCCAGAAGTCGTTAAGAAGGCCGCCGAGGATCGTATCGACGACATACGGTTGTGCATTAGCTGTAACCAGGGTTGCGCCGATCAAATTCACAAGCGCAACACGATGTCCTGCCTTCAAAATCCCGCTGTCGGGTTCGAACGTGAGCGCGGCGTGATGGCTTATGAGAAGCGTGTGGCGCAGCCACGCAAGGTCGTGGTTGTTGGTGGAGGTGTCGCCGGCATGGAGGCTGCTATCGTGGCGTCGCAGCGTGGACATCGGGTAACGTTGTTTGAGGTATCGCCGCAACTAGGCGGGCAAATCAACACATTGGTGACGGTGCCGGACCGCAAGGAGTTCTACGATACCGTGCGGTGGCGTGTCCACATGCTCGATCAACTAAGTGTGGATGTCCAGTTGAACACCCGCTTTTCGCGTGAACTCGCGGACGAAATTTCCCCGGATGTTATTGTGCTGGCGACTGGTGCCCGCCCCGTAGTGCAATCGATCGATGGTTTCCCTGAAGCGCGGCTATTCACCGTAGAACAGGTGCTGCACGACGACCCAGACCTTGGGCAGCGGGTGTTGTTGGTCGATGGCGTGCGCCACTACCGTGCGACCTCCACAGCCGAATACATCGCGCGTATGGGCAAAACCGTGTTCGTACTCACCAAGGAAGAAAACGTCGGTGGCGACATCCCAAAGATCAATTTCGTCGGCGTGATGGAACGTTTCGCCGCACTTAAGATTCGAATCATCCCGCGAGCGAACATCACACACGCGGATGATCATACGATTGTTTACCAACAGGGTGGGTTCACCGAATCGCTCTCCGACATCGATAGTATCGTGATGGCACTGCCGAAGCGCGCAAACAATCGTTTGCAAAATAGCCTGGCTGACATCGACTGTGAGGTGCACCTTGTAGGTGATTGTCTATCACCCCGACGAGCATTGGAGGCGATCTGGGATGGCCATCAGGTGGGGTGGCGTATCTAGGGAGTGATTATGCAAGCTATTGATCTCGTTCAGAAATTTCTGCGTGCGATGGAGGCCCGCGACCTCGACATGGCAGAGGCCATGTGCGCCGACGACATGACGATCGTGTTCCCCGCGAACCGCAGGTTCAGCAGCCAACGCGAGATGGTAGCCGCAGCTCAGGGTCGCTATCGGTGGGTGAAGAAGACGTTCGATGAAATCGACTGCTTCACCCGCGACGATGATGCCGAAATCGTGTACGTGATGGGTACGCTCTATGGCGAAAATAATCTTGGTGTTGAATTCGCGAACGTTCGGTACATCGATCGCTTCGTCGTGAAACAAGGCAAAATCGCCGAGCAATACGTCTGGAACGATCTTGCAGAGCAAGGTGTGCTGCAACAACGCCAGACGAGTGCGCACGAATGATACGCGTCCCTTACGAGGATGGGTTCCTGCTGATTCCGCAGGCGGCGCATGCGCTGGTTTCGGGGCAGCTTGCCAGGCATTGGGGTGGCGCGCTGGCCGATGCACCGGAACCACACGAAGCGGTGGTCATCGGAACCACGCTGCATGATGTGGGGTGGTTGCAGATGGATAGATACCCGATTCTGAACGAGATGGGGCAACCGTTGAATTTCCTCGAAGCGAGTCTCGACGACGTTGTGGACATGTACCTGCGCGCCGTCGATGATGTCGTGACGATGGACCCTTACGCAGGCTTACTGGTTAATCGGCATATCGACCTGATCTTCGACGGGCGCATCAGGCGCGGTGCCGACTCGCATCAACGTCTTCAGCCCGCGCTAGACAACCTGCGTGATCAACGTGAACGGCTTGTCGCACGGATGCGTCAGCATCCGCGATACGCAAATGATGTAGATGAGCGGAAGATCGAACACAACTACCGTATTTTGCGTGTCTGCGATTTGCTTTCTCTGTTTGTGTGCGGTGCAATACCCGCAAGGCCGATACCGGAGACACCGACGCGCTACGGCGTGGCAAAGGCTACCGCCGAATGCAAACTCGGAGATTCCGACATATTGCATCTATCGCTGCCGCTGTTCGACCAGACTGAGATAACCTTTTTCGTTGATGCGCG
>CAYSVE010000243.1:0-8136 GCA_964434365.1 uncultured Anaerolineaceae bacterium
CGTACAGCTCCTGGGTGGTGGGTGGGTTGATCTCTCCCCTCCAGATTTTGTCCTTCGACGACGGCTCTTCGACGAAGTACTTGTCCTTCGGGCTGCGTCCGGTGAACTGTCCCGTCAACACACGCAGGGCACCATCTTGCGTTTGATGGCCTTCACCCAGTTTAATCGCAAACTCGATAATCTCTGGTGGATTCAGGTTCCAATGGACCAAGCTGTACCCTTCGGAAATTTGAATACCGACGGCGTCTAGGTCGACCTTGTTGCTGCGAGGATGCTGGACACTTTGTAGAGGCATGGATTTCTATCTCCGTGAATGTCGATAACGCATTTCTAAATCATTCGAGCGGAGCTTTCAAGGACATCAGGAGCAGTGTAAGGCACAGAGATTATGAATGTCACACAATTCGTTCGTGGTGCACAAGACCACCCGTCCAAACGGGTGCGATTGCTAGCCTTTTTGCGCTGTGGGAGGTGATATAGCGAGTGCGGGCCTAGGGGGTGTTGCCACCGATGCGTGGCTGTTCGGCCTGCGAAATGGGCAGCCTAACGGTAAACGTCGTGCCCTCGCCCTCCTTCGACTCGAACGCGATGTCGCCGTTGTGCGATGCCACAAAATCCCTGGCAATGGTTAGCCCCAGGCCCGTCCCATCGAGTTTGCTGACGTTACGCGCTCGATAAAACGGTTCGAAGAGATACGGCTGGTCGTCTACCGGGATGCCGTAGCCCTCATCGGCAACCGTGAAGGTGAGCCAACGCTCGGTATTGCTGACTTCGAACGTGACTCGTTTGCCCTCGGGGGTGTACTTGAGGGCGTTGCTGAGTAGATTTTCGAATACCTGGCGCAGCAAATGTGGGTCGCCGACGAATTTATCGACCGTCGTGCTGAAGTTGAAGGTCTTCAGGTGAGCACCGGTATCGATGATGACGACGTTATCCCAGATCGCACGCGCGAACGGGCGTAGTTCGATGGTCCTCATCGACACATCCAGCTTGCTCGCCTGCGCTTTGCTGATGGTGAGCACCTCGTCGAGCAAATGCGTCATAAAGTCGACCTGATCCTGTAGAATTTGCAGCTTCTCGCGTTTCTGCTGCGGTGTGAACCGGTCGTCGTAGGTTTCTAGCATACTGGCCGTGGTTTGGATGACGGTCAGCGGGGTGCGAAAGTCGTGGGAAGCGGTGGCGATGAGGCGCTCCTTCAGTTCGACGAGTTTCCGCTTCTCCTCCATTTCGATCCGCAGCCGCTCTACTTCCAGGTGGCGCGCTTCGGCCCGTTTGCGGTCGGTGATGTCGAGGACCAACGTATGCCAGAGCGTGCTGCCGTCTTCCAGCCGGTGTGGGGTGCCCAGGCCGGCAACCCATTTGAGCGAGCCATCGTCCATGCGAATGCGCCACTCATATTCCCACAGAGACAGCTTCTCTGCGGATACCTGAATGCTCTTCGCAAAGGCGGGCACGTCGTCTGGGTGAACTTTTGCCCACACCGTGCCAATGTCCGCGAGGGCTTCCTCTGCCGAGATTTCGTAAATATGACTGATGCCCTTGCTGACAAACGGTACCGCGTCGGTGCCATCGGGGTACAGGCGATACCTGAGGACCATCCCGGGTAAATGGTCGGCGATGTCCTGTAGCATCTTCTTTGTCTGGTTGCGGTCGGTCACATCGCGGGTCATCGCCAACAGGTAGGTCAACTGCTCATTGTCATGGTCGTAGATGGGCGTGAGGCGCGACTCGAATGTCTGCACGCCATCGGGGGTGGCGTAGTCGAACGTGAGAATGTGTTCCTGTCGTGTTTCGATGACCGCATCCCACGCGTCGCGCCACTGCGCGACATTGGCTTCGGGCATGCCCAACTCGCGGTCCGTTTTGCCGATCATATCTGCCGGATCGAGGCCCGTAAGCGGTCCAAAGATCGGGTTGACGTAGACATAACGCAGGTCTGGATCGAACAGTGAGATGCCGTCGGTGGTGTGCTCTAGCAACAGGCGATACGGGATTTCCGATGGGTGGGGTTGGGGCGCGGCATCGAGCAAATGAAGCAAGAAATCGTCCACCGACAGCCCCGCCTGGCCTGCAAACAGGTACAAACGTTCAAGTATCTCGCCGCTAATCGCCTGTGGATTCATTTGTACTGGGTTCACCTAAACTCAAGGGCGGTGTGTTTTGTTCGGCGGTGGGCACTTTTGCTTTCATCGCCCCAGAGAACATGGGTAACTGTGTAACTCCTCCTATAGTATATCCTTAAGAAATATCAGGGGCAAGCGGCGGCACCCCACTTTGCTTGTGACGCGAGGTTTCGCACATGGCGCGGGGGGCGCTTTGCGCATGCTGCGCGGCACCTCATTCGAGAGTAACCAGGGTTATGGCGTACACCTCACCGACGATGGGGACGACCTCACCCGCCGGGGTGGGCACGCGCCTGCCGGGTGTGCCCTGCCCCGCCGAAACGTACAGCACGCCCGCGTGATAGGTGAGGTTCGTCGGCGCGTCGAGGCCATCGGCCAGCACACGGGTGAAGGTGCCATCGGGCGCGTATTGGCTCACCCTGCCGGTGTAGCGCGCGTAACCCCCGGCCAATACCGGCGCGTTCGGGTCCGTCAGGTCGTATTCGCGGCCGAGGCGACCCTGGGGCGGGGCGGTCGTCAACTCGGCAACGAAGATGTTGCCCGCTGGGTCCGTCGCCACATCGACCACCGTAGTTAACCCGGTGATGAAGGGGATTTGCGTGTCGGTGGTGGGGTCGATGCGCATAACCATCGAGTCGCCGGGGAAGAAGCCGACCACCTGCCCACCCTCGCCGATTTGCTGGCCGCTGAACAACGCCACGAGCACATCACCCGTGAGCGGGTCGAGGGCAAGGCCCGCCGGGACGGCCTGCTGCACCGACGCCAGCAAATCGAACTGTAGGCTGTGCGTTAGCGTGCCGCGCCGCGAAATGGTGAGCAGGGCGTTGGTGCCGCTCTCGGCAGCGAAAAACGTATCGCGCTCGGCGTCGTACACGATGGCGTTGACGGTCACATTGCGGCGGATGAGCGCGCGCGGTACGGCCCCTTCCAAATCGGTGCGCATAATCGCCGTGTTGCCGCTGTCGCCGTCGACGACGTAGGCTGTTTGCAGGTTATCCCACGTGAAGTAGACCTCATCGGGCGTCAGCATGAGGAGGTCACCCGTCCCGCCGACCTCGTCATGGCCGGTACCGAAGGCCGTGAGGCCGTTGTAGCTCGGCAAGTTCGTGACGATGGGCGTGCGTTCGTTGGGGTCATCGTAGTCGCCGTCGGCGTTGTGGTCCTCCAAAATGCTGATGCGCCCGGTGTCCTCGACCCCGTCGCCCGCCTCGACGAGCAGCAGCCGGTCATCGGCCAGCACGGCCAGCCCGCGCGGATTCTGTAGCCCGGTCGCGATGCGCTGCACCGTGACGCCCTGCGCCATCGTGCCGATACCGGGGGCCATGAGCAGCGTCGCACACATCGGCACTACGAACACGTACCTCTGCCAACTCAGTGTCATCTCGCGTTTTTCTTTCCGTGGATGTTCGACATTTGCGGACGGGTTTGCAGCGCGCAGGCGATTCGTCCACCACAGACTTTAGCCTACGCGGCAGTGGCTTCCAATAGCGGTTTTTGCAGCGCTACAGTGTCGAGATTGTGTTGTCAGGTGTAGGACAACTTATGTCGTATATCGTAGGAGAGAGAAAGCTGGTGCGCCGCGCGTGCCCTACTCGGCGTCGGCGATGTGGAGTTGGGTGCCCGCCTCGTCGAGGGCGGCCATCATCTGCTCGCCGGGGTGTGTATCGGTCACGATGCGGTCCGCATCGCTCAGGTCGAAAACTGTCACCAGTGCAATTTGTTCGAACTTGCTGCTATCGACGAGTATCGTCGTCCGGCGTGCCTGTTGCGCCATCGCTTTGATCACATCGGCGGCGTCGAGCCGGTAGTCCATGAAGCCGTGGATACTGCTGATGGTGCCCACGGTCAAAAAGGCGTGGTCTGCCCGGAAGCGCTGAATCTGCTCAAGAATGGGGGTGCCGTTCGTCTCGACCTCCATGCCGTTGTACAGGCCCCCCAGCAGGTATACCCGATTATCGCCCGCGCGATTGTTCCAGTAATTGTGGGCGATTTCCGCCGAGTTGGTGATGGCCATCAGCCGGCGCGTGGTCTTCACGACCTCGCTCGCGAAGATGGCGGTGGTCGTGCCGGCATTCGTCAGCAGGGTGTCGCCAGGTTCGACAAACTGCGTGGCATAGCGGGCGATAGCCGTCTTCTGTTCGACGAATTGCGAGGTGCGCGTCGCAAACAGGTTTTCCTGCGCAGTCTGGAATTTCGTGACGCCGCCGTGGATTTTGCGCACTAACCCCTCTTCGGACATGATGAACAGGTCGCGCCGAATCGTGGCGGCAGAGACATCGAAGTGTGCTGCTAGTTCGTCGACCTCCAGGCGTTCGCGCTCATCGAGTAGAGATAGAATGGCTTTGTGGCGTTTCTCTCGCTTCATTGTGGTGATGTTGTTCCTGTGTGTGTTGGACGCCAAAAGGGCCGCATACGTAGGCGACCGACTCTAACCCAAGTATTTTAACTTGCTATAGCATCATACCATAAAAGTATAACAACACATCTTGCTGTTATGCCGATACCTAGCAGGTGTCGTCTGCCGGGGCGATTTCCAGCGTGTAGTTACCGGCGGCCTCCGCCGAGAAGCCGCTGACATTGATGATGTACGCCCCGCCAACGCCGAGCGTCGTCTCCAAACACGAGTCGAACGGGTTGTCGCCGGTGTTGTCGTCGTCGTTGACGTCGAACAATTGCCCTTGATATTCGACCGTGAGCACCGAATCCCAGGCTGCGGTGACATCAAAGCGCACCTGTTGCCCGGCCTCGCCCTCGAAGGCGTAGTTGTGTACCTCGCCGCTGGCTAATGTGCCTTCGATGACCCCGACCGCTGCCATTTGTGGCAGGGGCGTCGCGGTGGGCACCGGGGTCACGAACGACTGATATTCGTTCTCCGAACTGTCGGACACCGAGAGCGTAAATTCACCCTGGTCGACCTCGCTGTAGCCCGCCACCCGCACCACGTATTCGCCATCGGTGGGCACATTAAGCACCAGCCCGGAATCGAGCAGGTTGTCGCCGTCGCCGTCATCGTCGTTGAAGGCGATTTCCTCGCCGTTGAAGCGCACGCTGAGGATGCTATCGAATGTGGCCTCCACGTTCAGGCGCACGATGTCGCCTGCGGTCGCGGTGAAGTCGAAGCGCTTGACATCGCCGGGGGCCAGCCGATCCTCGATACTCACGCCATCCACCAAATCGAACTGCCGGGGTGGGGGCGGTCCACCTCGGTCGTCATCGTCGTCGTTGTCCTCGGGCGGGCCGTCGCCGGGTGGACGGTCGCCGTTGCGGGGTGGTGGGCCTGGGCGCAGAAAACCGCTCACCTCGACGGCCTCGTTTTCTACGTAGCCGATGCGGCTGTCGGGCAGGTTGATCGCCAGCCACACGCCCTCGTCGTTGGTATCGACGAGGCCGAGCACGCGCAGGGCAGTGGCTGCGTCCACCTCGATCAAGACGGTTGCGTCGTCGTCGGGGCGGGCGCGCACTGGCAGCATGTCGGTATTCAGCGACGAAGCGGGCTGGGCGACCGGCTCTAAATCTTCGATGGCAGCGTTGAACGCCACCTGGGTGAGTTGCGCGCCAAGCTGCACCTCGATGGTGGCGAGCAAACTCGCCGATTTCCCCGATTCTGCGATGGCGGTTTGCTGCGCCGCAACCGCCTCGGCCTGGGCGGCGGCAGCGCGCCCGGCGAAGGTGAAGGCGATCACGCTGAGGCCTAGCGCCACGATGAGGGCGGCACTCACCGCGCCGAACAAGTAGCGCTGGGTGCTCTGGCGGGCCTTGCGGCTGGTGTAGATGTACTCACCTTGCAGTGACGTGACCGCAGGTTCCTTGCCGGTGGCCTGGGCCAGCCACGTTTCGGCCATGTCGATTTCGTCGCCCGTGAGCAGGAAGCTGCGATGTCGCTGCGCCTCGTCCCACTCCAGCGCACGCGTGAGCAGGCGGGTGTGATCCTTGGTGTGCTCAAGGTCGGCGTCGATGATGTGTTCGAGGTCGGCGAATTTTTCGTCGAAGTTGTCGTCATCGTCGAAGAACACCCAGTTGAGGTGGGCAATCGTCGTCCAGTTGTCCTTGGAGAGCGTGAGCGGGTCGCGGTTGCCCAGCAGCCGCGCCACGATGTCGTCCTCCTGGGTGCGCTTCACGGCGTTCTGGAAGGCAGTATCGGTATCGGGGTCGCGGTGGAACAGCGGAATAATGCGCTTCCCGTGTTGGATCGCGGTGAGGATTTCCATCTGGCAGACGGGCGACCCGATGCTATCGGGACTCATGATGAGCACGAAGTTGTCGGCCTCTTCGATGCCCTGGCGAATTTCCGCCCACCAATCGGCAGTAGGGGGGATGTCCTCCCAGTCCATCCACACATCGCGGCCTTTTTCCGCCAGGCGTGCGTGGAGCTTTTTGCCGAAGTCACCGTCTCGTCGAGAATAGGAAATGAAAACGTCTGCCATCGCTGCTGCGTCTCCGCCAGGGTGGTCGTTATCGCGATGGTACACGAAACTCCAGCGGCGCGCACAGCATGATGCCCCCTCGCAAGCGAAATTTATCATAAACTTTAATTGCCGCTGCGTTTAGGCCACGATTATACGCCGCAAACGTGGACAGAATTTGGAATGATGTGTCACAATGCGAGTATCGAAAAATACTTTATTGGGAGCGTGTGTTATGCCTACCATGAAAGATCGTGTAGACCCCGAAATGCTACCGATCCTCGACGCGCTTGTGGAAATGGGATTCGTCGTCGACCTGAATGACATCGAGGCAACCCGGCAAGCCACGGCGGACGTTTTAGCGCAAATGGCTGCTGGTGCGCCGCCCATCGAGGGGGTAGACATCACGGTGCAGGAGGCCCCCCACGCCGACGGCTCGTACAACGTGCCGCTGCGCATCTACCGCGCAACCGGCAACACCGATACGCTGCCCGTCCTGTATTGGGTCCACGGCGGCGGGTATGTGCTCAACAAAGCCGAGTACGACGACGCGCTCGTTTGTGGCTTCGTCCTATCGTTGAACTGCGTGGTGGTTTCGGTGGACTATCGGCTTGCGCCGGAGCATCCCTTCCCGCTGCCGCTGGAAGACTGCTACACCGGGCTAAAGTGGACGTACGACAACGCCGAGTCGTTGAACATCGACCCCGCGCGCATCGTCATCGGTGGGGCGAGCGCAGGCGGCGGGCTGGCGGCTGGCCTCGCGCAGGTCACGCGCGACCGGGGCGAGGTGCCGCTGTTGTTCCAGTTGCTCATCTACCCGATGATCGACGACCGCAACCTCGAACAGGCCAGCGATACGGTAGACGATACTTACGTCTGGTCGCGGCACAGTAACCTCGTGGGCTGGCGGTCGTACCTGGGCATGGCACCCGGCACCGACAACACCCCCCTCTATGCTGCCCCGGGCCGCACCGAAGACCTTGCGAACCTGCCCCCGGCCTACCTGTACGTCGGCGATGTCGACCTGTTCCTCGCGGAGGACCTGGCATACGCCTCGCGGCTGGTGCAAGCTGGGGTGCCCACCGAGGTGCACGTGTACCCGGGTGGCGTGCACGGCTTCGACCAACTCGGTGCGACAACCGCCCTGGCGCAGCGCTGCAATGCCGACCGCGACCGCGCGCTTAAGGCGGTGATGCACGGCTAAACGCCATGTTACGGTGTCGCGGATGGGCGCAGCGTCGCCGTGGGGATGGGGGTCGGGGGCACGAGGGCACGCGAGGTTTGCGGCACCCCGTTGATCGACAGCACGTACTGCCCGGCCTCCGACCGGAAGCCAGAAACCTGCACGACGTACTCGCCCACCCGCTGCACCGTAAACTGCACGTACGAGTCGAAGGCGTTGGGGGCGGTCTGGTCGTCGTCGTTGCGCGCGACCGGCGTACCGTTCAACAACACGCGGATGATCGTATCGAAGTTGGCCTCTACATTGACCCGCAGCGGCAGGCCGGTTTGCAGCACCGGGTAGCTAATGCCATACACCTCCCCGGCGTTTAGCGAGAGGGCGTTGGGGGCCAGCCCGGCGTACTGCGTCGGCGGGGGGCCGCCCTGCT
>CAYSVE010000244.1:0-8130 GCA_964434365.1 uncultured Anaerolineaceae bacterium
ACTCCGCCGGTGCTAACCTCGGCAACGAAATCGTAAACCGCTTCGGCCTGGGCGACGGCGACACGGCGATGGTGTGGGGCCTGCTAAGCCAGCCGGGCCGTGGCGAGCGCACCCAGGGTGTTATCGACGCGCTGGAAGAAGCCAGTATCGCCGTGGACTACATTGAGATCGACAGCGCGACCAACACCGAGGCCGCAGCGGGCATCCCGACCTTCACCGGGTACGTTTCGGCGAACCCCGAGGTTGACCTCATCGTCACCGACCACGGTGCGCTGACGGCCACCCACCAGGCCTACCTCGATGCTGCAGGCGTTAGCCCGGACGACATCATCATGGCAGGCTTCGACCTTGCCCCAGCCACCGTCGAGGGTATCCGTGGTGGCTACACCGACCTCGTTATCGACCAGCAGCAGTGGCTTCAGGGCTACATCCCGATCCTTCAGCTGTGCCTTAGCGTGAAGTACGGCTTCAGCGGCATGAACATCGACACCGGCAGTGGCTTCGCCCACGCCGATAACATCGAGCAGCTTGCCGCGCTCGTCGAGCAGCAAATCCGCTAGGTTTACGCACCGCCAACCAAGCGCCCCATCTGTCGTGCAGGTGGGGCGTCACTTTACCTACAGGGATCGGGGAAAAATCCTATGGCCCACAAAATGGAACTCCGCGGCGTGACGAAATCGTTTGGCGAGGTGCATTCGCTGCGCGGTGTCGACTTTTATGTGGATAGCGGCGAGGTCGTCGGCCTCGTGGGCGATAACGGCGCGGGTAAATCCACTCTTATCAAAATCATCACCGGTTACCATAAACCCACCACCGGCGAAATCTACTTCGGCGGCCAGCGAGTGAACAACCTCACCGTGCCGATGGCCCGCCAGCTAGGCGTCGAAACGGTATACCAGGAGCGCGCGCTCAGCGACCAGCAAACCCTGTGGCGCAATATTTTCATCGGGCGCGAACTCAGCAACCGCTTCGGCTTCCTCGATGTGCGCCGTATGCGCGAGGAAACCCAACGCCTGATGGTCGAGAGCATGGGCTTTACCTCCAGCGCGGTAAACCCCGATAGCGTTGTGAAAACCTTCAGCGGCGGCGAGAAGCAGGGCGTCGCCATCGTGCGGGCGCTGTACTTCGACGCGGAAATCATCATCCTCGACGAGCCGACGATGGGCCTTGCCCTCAGCGAAACCCGTAAACTGCTCGATTTCGTGCAGCAGGTGAAGGACAGCGGCAATACGGTGATCTTCATCGACCACAATATTTTCCACGTCTACGAAGTGGCCGACCGCATCGTCGTGCTGGACCGGGGCAAGGTCGCCGGGCAATTCAGGACGCAGGACATCACACTGAACGACCTACTCGAAAAAATGCAGCGGGTTGCCCACACCGGCAGCCTCGATTAAGGAAAAACGTGTATGGCAACCACAACACAGGGCATGCCAGAAAAAGGCAAGCGCAAAACCACCGTCCCACGGATGACCTTCGCCGGGTTCATCCGCAGTAGCGCCTTGCAGTTGGGCATCCTCGGCGTGCTAATCGTGCTGTGGGGCTTCTTTATGATTCGCGCGCCAGAGACATTTCTGCGCCCGAACATCTACGCGTCGTTCATGGCGAGTGTGCCGTTCTTCGGTATCGTCGCTATGCCCCTGACGATGCTCGTGATCGCTGGCGAAATCGACCTGTCGTTCCCGTCGATTATGGCGTTGGGCGTGGTGTCGTTCCTGGGTGTGTTCGAGGCGACAGGGAATGTGTACCTGGCGTTTATCGCGTGCCTGGGCGGTGGCTTTTTAGCCGGTTTGCTGAATGGCTACCTCATCGTGCGCATCGGGATGCCCGCACTTATCGCGACGATCGGCACGCAGTTCTTTTGGCGAGGCGTGGTGCTCGTCGCGCGCAATGGCCGAAGTGCCGTCCTCGTGGAGCCGAAGGATACCTTGCTTGGCACGGCCCTGGTCGGCAAAATCGGCAACTTCATCCCCATGCAGATGGTGTGGCTGGTGATCATCGCGGGCCTTACGTGGGTATTCCTGAACCGTCACCGCTTCGGGGCGCATGTGTACCTCATTGGCGACAACGTCAACAGCGCACGCCTGATGGG
Organism: uncultured Anaerolineaceae bacterium; assembly: GCA_964434365.1. Classification (GTDB taxonomy): domain Bacteria; phylum Chloroflexota; class Anaerolineae; order Aggregatilineales; family Phototrophicaceae; genus CAYSVE01. The sequence continues at coordinate 2,093 of CAYSVE010000244.1, forward strand.
CGTGAAGGTGGACCGGACACGCATGCTGTTGTTCGCCTATGTGGGGATGGCCTCGGCTTTCGCGGGCCTTATCGCCAGCCTACACGTGAGCAACTTCTTCACGACGTTGGGCGAAGGCCACCTGCTTACGACATTGGCATCGGTGTTTTTGGGTGGCACGTCGGTGTTCGGCGGCACGGGGACGATAATCGGCACGTTCATCGCGACGTTCATCATCGGCTCCATCAATGCGGGTATCGTCGCTATCGGCCTTACCGGCTTCTGGACGCAGCTAATCTACGGCCTTATCGTGACGGTGTCTGTGGCCATGCACACCACGATTCGGCATCGGTTGGGCTGAGGCACACCACAACACTTTTATAATACTGCGCGCGGTCGGTGATCTGGTTCACAGAAGGCAGAAAAAATCCTGTTACAATTGCTATAGAATGTGTTACAATTGATATAGAATGATCGTAACTTGAACGGAAGCTCATCTGTGAATCAGGCCTTCTCCGACATTACCTACGAACACGTCAGCGACAACGTGCATGTTTTTCGTACGGTCAGGGCATCGCGCAAGGCAGTCGACGAGTACCTGGGCAAGCTCGAAGAGTTGATGCAAAACCACCCGCCGGACGAGCCATTCTGTTTTATCGTGGACCTGCGCGCAACGGGCTTACCCTCGCTGGCGTACACGATGCGCGAATCGCGCGCACTACTCCGCCGGGTCACCCTGCCGGAGGACATCCGCGTGGTGTACCTGCATAACAACGATATGATGCTGCACACCATGAACGTGTTCCTTACGACGATGCGCATTAAATCGGAGCGGCTCATCCTCAACGGCGTCCGCTACGACGAAGCGCTCCGGTGGCTGTGCACCGAAGAACGCGCCGCTGCGGCTCGCTAGCCTGCCCCACCGATTTGCTGTCGCACATGGCTCAGCGCATCCTCCACCGTGCTAAACACCTCGACCTTCACCTCGCCGTAGTGCCTCTGATGGGCAACCGCATCGACAGCGAGCCGAACAAATTCGTCTGAGCCAACGATGCACATGTGCAAGCGCTCATCGAGATACGTAGACGGATCCTCTGAGCGGTAAGCATTCGATAGACCGAGCACCACATCTTTGAAAGAAACGCTTGTCTCAGTGAGATCGGCAATGTAGAAGACCGGGCCGGTGTGCGTCGCGAGTGCGGCGCTTAACCTCCGCTCGACACTTGCCGGATCAGCACCTGCATCAAACGAGTCGCCAAAAGTTGCGATGTAAATCGGCTCGTCCTGGAACTGCTTGTAGGTGTACGGCATCGTGGTTCTGCGCCCCCAAAAAAGCACGGCAGGGATTCTTCGCTTGCAAGAATCCGCGGATTATACCGCATTTTGGCCCTGTCAGTTGTCGGTGGTCATACAAATAACGCACACCCACATCTAGAATGGTGGGACGACTACCCAACGAAACGAGACGTACCCCATGCAAGGTCAGGCAACGAAGGCGAAGGCACCTGTAGATTGGATCGCGCTGGCCGGGGCGGCCATAACCGTCGTGCTGTGGGCCTCGGCGTTTGCGGGCATCCGCGCCGGGCTGCAAAGCTACTCACCCGAATCCGTGGCGCTCCTGCGCTATTTGACGGCATCGGCGGTGCTGGCCGGGTTGGCGATCGCCCAGAAGACGCCCTTACCAGCCCGCGAGGACGTCCCAGGCATCGCGCTGATGGGCTTCATCGGGTTTACGGTGTACAACGTTGCGCTTAACGGGGGAGAAGTGAGCATCAGCGCTGGGGTCGCGAGCTTCATCGTGGCGTCTGCGCCCATCTATATGGTGATTATGGCGCGGGTCTTCTTTGCAGAGCGCCTCAGCCGTGCGGGTTGGGTGGGCATCCTCGTGAGCTTTGGTGGAGTCGCCATAATTGCCCTCGCCACCGATGAAGGGTTAGAGATTAATCCGCGCGCGCTGCTGGTGTTGTTGGCGGCTGTCACGCAGGCGACGTACTTCATCGGCCAGCGCCGGTACCTCAAGCGTTACGGACCGCTGCGCTTCACCATGTACGCTATCTGGGCGGGGACGGCCTTCCTGCTGGTGTACACCCCTGGCCTCGTGGCCGAGTTCCCCACAGCGACGGCCTCGGCCACCTGGGCGATCATCTACATGGGGGTACTGCCGGGTGCCCTGGCCTACGCGAGTTGGTCCCTCGTGCTAAATCGTGTCTCGGCGTCGGTGGCGGGCAGCTTTTTGTACCTGGTGCCCGCATTTGCGGTGGTCATCGCGTGGGTGTGGCTCGGCGAGGTGCCTAACCTGATGGCACTCTTGGGCGGCGGCCTCATCGTTGTAGGTGTGATCATCGTCAATCGGTTGGGCAAAGTGTGATCTAAATCCGTACCGGTTATTTTTGGGGATTGGAGATGGTGTGGTATTCAATCGTGCACGTGGCGTGCATGTGGGAGATGACACCCCGGTACGGATTAATTAAACGATACCGTACTGCGCTGTTGTAGCTGTAGTGTGCCCGGTCATACGTGGGGATGAGTGCACTCATATCTGATTCCTCAAAAACTATGACGGGTGTCAGGTGAGATCGGGCAGGCTGCGCGAATTCGCGCCGCGTCTTCTCAGTTGGGCGACGCTCTCAGCGAAGGCCCATGTGGCACTTAGCCTGTGCCCAGTTAGAATTCATTGATCCATCATGAAATCGGGGTATCAATCAACAGATTGATGAATTGCGTGCCTGGACTCGACATGAGCTATTTGTTGTTTCACATTACGTTTTTGCTTCCGGCAATTGCTTGCTTACTGGCGATTCGCCCTGCGATGCCGCGTTCGGCGTGGTGGGGTTTGCTGACGATTTGCATCCTTGCGTTTGTTTATGCCACCCCCTGGGATATTTACCTCGTGTCGCGCGGCATCTGGACGTACCCGACAGAGCGCATCGTGGCCTCGGTGTGGGGTGTGCCGCTGGAAGAATACGCGTTCTTCGTACTTCAGCCGATCTTCACCGGCTTGTGGTTGTTTTCCATCTGGAAGCGCACACCGCCGATTTGGGCACCCCATTCTGCGATGCTGAACAGCCTCGGCGCGCTGTTCTGGCTTGTCGTTACGCTTGTAGGCGCGGTGATGATGGCCGCCGGGTGGCCGCAAACACAGTATTTTGCGCTTATCCTCGTGTGGGCCGGGCCGATCCTCACCTTGCAGACGGCGGTCGGCGGCGCGCAGATATGGCAAAACCGGCGACTGCTGGCGCTCGCGATATGGCCGTCTACGTTATACCTGTGTATCGCCGATCGCATTGCCATCGGGCAGGGTATCTGGCACATCACGGAAGGTACCAGTACCGGTGTGATGCTGCTCGGGCTACCAGTCGAGGAGGCGATTTTCTTCCTGCTGACGAACATCATGGTGGTGCAAGGCATCGTGTTGTTCGTGTGGGTCGCCGATGCGGCTATCTTCGACCGCCTGCGCACGCAACCAGCTACCGCCTGATGTCCCATCTCGCGATTTCAGCTAGTGCACGCCGCACCATCCAACGTGGGGTTATCCGCCCGGTATGGTGGATTGTGGGCATTGTCGCGCTGTTCGCCGCCCTGCCTTTCGACATACCGTTGTGGGTACAGTTTCTACCGCTAGCATTCAGTGCACTGCTTTTCGGGATGCCGCACGGCGCGGTCGATCATATCGTGCCGGGGCGCATCATCGATGGGCGTTATGGTTCGGCGCAGATGATCGGCTTGGTGGTGGGCTACCTGGCGCTCATCGGCGCGATGCTAGCGATGTGGACTGTGAATCCCGCATTCGGGTTTGTGTTTTTCATCGCGATGACATGGGTTCACTGGGGCCTGGGCGACCTGCACGCGGTGTTGGCCTTCGGCAATGCGGGGTTTCTGCACACACGCGGCCTGCGCGCGCTGACGGCCTTCGTGCGTGGCGGCTTCCCGATGTTGCTGCCGTTGGTCTTCTTCCCGACGGATTTCCGCCTCGCTGCCGATAGCATCGTCGGTACGCTGGGCCTGGAAAATACAACCTCGCTCGATGTCTTCTTCGGGTTGCCGTTCCGCATGGCGCTGGCGGTGATCTTCGGTTGTACGATTGGCATCGTTCTCGTATGGAGTTGGCAGCGCGCTACCCGAACCGGCCAAATGGCCGACTGGCGAGCTTACGCCCTGGAGACCTTTCTGCTGACAGTATTTTTTGCGGTGGTGCCAGCCTACCTCGCGGTGGGGTTGTACTTCTGCCTGTGGCACAGCACGCGTCACATCACCCGATTGGCCTTGCTGCACCCACCCTCGCAGGCCGCACTAGAGACCGGACGCATCTGGGGGCCATTTTGGCAATTTACGAAGCAGGCTTTGCCTACCACGATGATCGCGCTGGCGATGCTGGCAGGGTTGTACGTCCTCGTCCCCCGCGCGCCCGATGACTTCGTGTCGTTGATTGCGCTGTACCTTATTTTGATCGCCGCGCTGACGCTGCCGCACACGGTCGTCGTCATGTGGATGGACGTTGTGCAAGGGGTGTGGGAAGTCCCCGATTCATCACCGATGCGCGCGTCGTCGCAGGTGCAGGTGTAGGCACCCCATGGCGATTTGTGCATCTTGGCCACCCCGCGTGGCTCATCAAACACTCATACCACCTAGAGCGTCGCAACCGTTGGCGGCTTACATCGTGTGCATGTTCGACAAGTGGCGTGTTGTCGAATTTCGGCGCATTGCAACAATAACGGCGTTTACAGCATTTTTATGAGTATTGCATGATCTGAAACTTATCTGACGCTTTTTTAACGTTCACAACGAACTAAATTGTAGAAAAGTAAATACTCATCTGGATTGTGTAATCTCTCCTACGATTTGATGGAGCGATTACACCCATCACTGAGACGCGAATACCATTGCCTTTTTCATCATACCCAGCGCGCGTCTCGTATTTCGTTGTTCAATACACGCACCAAGGGAGTTTAACCAAATGCAACGTCTGTCCAAGTGGCTGCTCGCCGCGATCGTAATTTCGGTCCTGGCAATTGCCGTCCCCGTGATGGCGCAGGATGACGCCCCCGAGGCCGAAACTGTGAACACCCTCGTGAATGCCGAGAACCTCGTCGGCGACATTTCGCCGATGACCTACGACATCGTCGCCCACACCTACACCGTGGCCTTCTCCATCATGTTGGCTGCCCTGTTCTACTTCGTCTTGACGATCCGCAGTGTGGCGCCGCGCTTCCGCATTTCGTCGGTGCTGTCGGTCGTGGTTATGGTGTCCGCGTTCCTCATCCTGTTCTTCCAGACTGAGGCATGGACCAACAGCTTCGTCTACGATGCGACGAGTGGCCGCTACGTAGGCGCCCAGGGTGCCGATGCCTTCTCCAACGGCTACCGCTACCTGAACTGGCTCATCGACGTGCCGATGCTGCTGTTCCAAATCCTGTTCATCGTGGAAATCTCGGCGGAGCGCCGCGCCAGCCTGCGTAATCAGTTCTGGTTCTCCGGCACGGCGATGATCGTCACCGGCTACATCGGCCAGTTCTACGAAGCCAACCCGAGCGGCATCAACGATCCGTTCTACATCTGGGGCTTCATCTCCACGCTGTTCTTCATCCACGTGCTGTACCTCATCTACCAGGTCATCAAGGCCGGGCAAGCGAGCATGGACGAGCGCGCGGGTGCGGTCTTCGGTCGCATTTGGCCGCTGTTCTTCATTAGCTGGATGCTGTACCCCGGTGGTTACCTGATGCCGGTGCTGCTGACGACCGATGCGGGCCTCATCAGCGAGGCGGGCATTGTTGGGCGCGCCTTCACCTTCACGGCTGCTGACGTGCTTTCGAAGGTGATCTACGGCGTGTTCCTCACGCAGACGGCTCAGCTTCGCAGCGAGCACGAAGGCTTCGAAGGCGAGTTCGGCGGTAGCGCTGCCCCGGCCCCGGCTGGCGACTAGGCCCTACCACCCCAACTCGATATCCAGCAGTACGAAAACCGCTTGCCTGTGCAGGCGGTTTTTTTATTCGAACGACAGTGGGTGCTAAGTGCTTCATCCGGTAAATGGTCTAAAATAGGGTATGATGTTGAAAAAGAAG
>CAYSVE010000245.1:0-8095 GCA_964434365.1 uncultured Anaerolineaceae bacterium
ACGGGAGGCTAGTCCATTGTTTCGCGTGGGTCGTGGATGGCGTGGTGGCCTAGGCGCTTGCCCCCCTCGGATGGCGGCAATAAGTCGGTGGTGCGCTTTTGTCGAAGCTTCCGTTGGACTTCCGCCAGGTACTCGCGGTCAGCCTGGGTAAGGCTGTTCGTGTGCGTGGCCCGTTTGTGGAAATCGACCCCGCTGGCGGTAATCGCCCCATCGCCCAGCCCTTGCTGGCCAAGGGCCGCCGGTCGCCGCGTGCCACGGAACCCTTTTTGCGATTGCTGGCGCGCTGCCTGCGTCGTCCGCTCGGCGCGGGCGCGCGCCTTGCGTGCCTTCGCGCGCTTTTCTCGTTGAGGGCGCTGCTCCGCGAGTGCCTCGGTATCGATGGCCTCGGCGGAGACGGTTGTCTGGTCTGGGCGCGACTCGGCAGGGCGGGCGCGGTTACGAGGGTGCGCCGTGCTTGCGATGCGCCGCTTCTGCCGTTGGACCTGTGATGCGCGTTGGGTTTGTTGCGCCGCGTTGGTGAGGTCTGGGTTTGCGGCCAGCTCTTCCTGCTGGCGGAGGCGCAACCGCTTCAGAAGGATGTCGTAGGCTTTGCGTTGCAGCTTCAGGTCTTGCGCTTCCAGGTGCATCTTCTTCAGTGCGTCGTGGTAGTAGCCCTTGAGGTCGCGCAGGTCGTTGTAGTGCCGCTTGAGGTCATCGACCTCGTCCGTGGCACTGTTGATCTGCGAATTTAGCCGATGCGACTGCTCACGTTTTACCAACCAGTGCCGATTCGTCATGATGACGACGACGAACGCGCTCAGTAGTTCGGTGCGCATGCCGCCTATGTAAAGCTCATCCATCGCGAAGCGGTTCAACACAAAAGGGGCGAATGCGACCGATAATACGATGAACGGGAACACCAACCGCTGCGAGAGCACCCATTGGTTCAACAGGAAGACCGTGAGCATAGCCCCGGTGAACTCCACGGCAAGGTTGAAGGTGAACTCGCGCGTGAGGTTGCCGACGTCGAGGGCGATGATATACGTCAGGAGCGCCCCGAGTATGATCCACGTTTGGCGCACGAAGAGGTCTTTTGTAGTTAGGGTGATGAGGATCGCGACGAGCATGATGCCCACTGAGAGGTAGAAAACGAGGGCTTGCTCCGATTGTAGGTTGCTGTACCAGTCGATAAAGAACGTGGCGCCATTCTGGAAGGCGGTCGCCATCGCTTCGAGAAACTGCATTAAGTCCACGGTTGGATTCCCCACTATCTGCTCCAACCTTATTCTAACGTATTTATATCCTCATTAAAACACGAAAATGTAAAAACTTCGGAAAATAATACCCTGGTTTCTAAATCATCGTATTAATTCCCGCGCGATATATATCACTCTGCGGGCACGATGTACAACACAAAGGCACGAAGCCACGGCACATCGGTGTGGGGGGTGGGCGAGGGCGGCCCCAACACGGGCACCTGCGCGCTGACGAGGTTCAGCCACGATGGGTTACCCGGCGCGATAAAAAAGGCGTTCGTCACATCACGCGGCAACGCCTCGAAGTAGTCCTGCGTGAGCCAATGCGGCCACAGCACCACATCGACGGTGAGGTCCTGCCGGTTTAGGAAGGCAAGCATGTTGTCGCGGTCGCTATCGTAGAAGGAGATGAAGCCCAGCATGTGCACGTGCGAATCGGGGGGGAGTTCGGCAGCGCGCAACATCACATCGCTCACATCCGGGTCGCGATGGTTCACGCGCAAGTCGTAGTTGAAGGCCGTCAGTTGCGGGCCGTAGTAGAAGCGTGCCTGCATCACCCCGAAAACTATCGCGATGAGCACCGGAAGCATCGTAACCGCGCGTAGGGGCACAGGCGAGTGCGAGGAGCCTCGCCCAACTACCCACGCCAGCGGCAGCACAAGGCCGAGCGCCGTTGTGAGCATCAGCGCAGGGAAGACCACCACATACTGGCTCGCCCACGCCGAATTCTCCAGCAGCGTGTTGCCGGCGGAGGTGGCGAGTACCCACAGTGCCAGTAACGCACCGATTGTGTCGGGTGCCGAGGCGGTGTTTTTTCGGTGCCATGCCGCGCGCAGCACCCTCAAAAGCCCCCACAGCGCCCAGCCGAAGCCGACCAAAAACGGTAGCGCGAGCGGCAACAACAGCAGCGGATGGTCGCCGCCGTAGTAAAAGCTGGAATCGGGCACAGCCACGTACAGCAGAAACGGGTCGGTGTAGTGGCGGGCGAACTCTAGCAGCGAGCCATCGCGCGTATTGGCCAGCAACAACCGTTGCCAGAAGTCATCCGGCACGGCCTTCGCACCCAGGCGGGGCAGCAACCGCTCACCGGTCCCCACCAGGGTGATGTACACCGGCCCGGCGATGAGCGCCGTCGCAATCGGCAGTGCGACCCACTCTCGCCAACGCGACAGCATCAGATGCCCGGTGCGCAGCAGCAACAGCATCCACAGCAGCACCAACGGCGTGAACAACAAGCGCCCGCCCTCGTAGAAGAAATGCGTGAAGCCAAGCAGCACGCCCGCCACGGCCCAACCGCGCCCACCGCCCAACGCACGGGAAATGAAGGTCAACGCTAGCACGCCGAACAATGGGTCTGCGATGTTGTAGAACGCGAGACGGCTAAATTGCAGGTGCGGCGGAAACGTCGCTAGCAACAGGGCCGCCGTCACCGGTAAAACTCGTAGGGGCGCAGGCGAACGCAGGGAGCCTCGCCCACCCTGCCACCACACGACAACTTCGCGCGCGAGCACATAAATCGCCGGGACCGTCAACGCACCGACGACCGCCCCCGCAAACCGCAACCCGAACAGGGTCCGCCCGAACGCGGCCACTGCCCCCGCTTGCAAATACGGAAACGACCACGTACTCGCCGCTGTGAAGTTGAACGGCGTCAGCAGGCGAATGTGCTCGCTGTACGGCGGTAAATCGACGGCGGGTGGGTTCAACAGCTTGGCGACCGCGCCCGCAAAATGCACCTCATCGACGAAGTTATTCGTTGCGCTGCCGAGGGTGTATAGCCGCACCCCCAACGCCAACACGAACAACACCGTCATAGCCACAACATCGGTAAGGTGTAGGGGCGCAGGCGAACGCAGGTAGCCCTGCCCATTCGGATGACGCCCCCACCACCCCACACCCACCGCGCCGACGATCAACAGTGGCACCTGCGCGTGGACGCTCAGCCACGGGCGTAGGTTCGCCAGCGTGAGGACGATCAACGCCCCCACGCCAACGATGAGTGGCCAGTAGCGCCGCATTACAATATTTCGTGCAGCCCGGCGTTGACGTAGCGGATCGAAACCGGGGTGCCTGGCCCCGGCAACGGTTCGTCGCGCAGGTCGTTGCGAATGTTGGTACCGGTGCCGCGCAGTTTGCGGCCCGTGTTCGGCTGGTCGAACTCGTACTCCACCGTGATGCGGTAACCGTGCCGGTGCGTAATCGGGTCTAGCGGACGTTCGGGCTCGCCGTCCTCGTGGTTAATCTCCTCCGCTTCGATGCCCTTAATCTCCCCTGCTACGATGATACTCTCGCGGCCCAGGCGTACGCGGCGCCACAAATACCACAGGCCGCCCCCCAACCCGAGCACAACCACCAACGTCCACACGATGCTGAACGTCAATAGGGCGACAGGCGGGCGGTTGTAGTCCACCAATGTCGAGACGACCGGGCGATCTGGCAGGTAAATCACTTGGGCGGGTTGCCCCGGCGATGCGTTGTTGAACAGGCGCTCGGGCACATTGCGCACGCGGCCCTCGTAGCGCCGCCCGTCGGCCTGGTACTCGTATGTTACCTGGTACACCGTGCGGTTGTTTTGGGTGAGGTTACTTGTGCCGCCAAGGAACGCGCCCTCCACCTCGACGCCCGTGCTCTCCAGCGCGTTGAAGATGCTGAAATTGCGGTAGGCAATGCCCCCCGCGATAAGCCCCACCGCCAGCAACACCACGAAAATAGCCACCAAAATGCGCCGAAGCAGGAGGGGCGTTCCCTTCGGCGCCTCGGGTTTCTCCTCGCCGGTGGCGAGTTTCCGATTCCCCTTGTGCAGTACGAATATCTCTGACATGTTTCTCCCTCATCCCAATGATTACATTCAGTTTAACGTGTGATCGAAATCGGTATTTTATGAGTGTGCCAGGTTGCGTGGCCTGTTTCGGCCTCGTCTGCCAGAGATTGCGTGCGATGGTAGGGTTCGGTTGACCTGCAAAAACCCAATGCCACCCGGCACACACCTATACGCAAAAGTTTGCCTCAACAACGCAGTTTCTTCTAGGCGCACCCCTGCCCACGCTGTACACTATCCCCCCGAAATCGTTGCCGGGATACCCCTCATATGACCTCGACTGGAACCAAGCACAAAAAAAAGCTGAACCGGCCCCTGCTGCTAGGCTTGGTGTTCTTCGGCGGGTTTGCCAACCTCGCGCTAGAGATCATCGGCCCACGCATGTTGTCGAGCATCCACGGCACCACGACGACCATCTGGGCGATGATGATAAGCATCACGCTGGTGGGCCTCAGCGCCGGGTACGCGATGGGCGGCAGCCTCCGCCGCGAGCAGGTGCCGAACGCGTTACCGGGCATCCTCATCGGCAATGCGTTGTGGCTCATCGCTGTGGGTTGGATCATCTGGGGGGTGAGTGGCCTGGGGTTCAGCGTGGTGTCGGTGTTCTTCAGTGTGTTTGCGGCCTTCTTCGTGCCGAGTGTGTTGTTCGGCTTCATCTCGCCGATGGTGATCACCCTCCTCGCCGATGATGAACACCCCGCCGGGCAGGTCGCCGGGAATGTGTACGCGCTGGGGACGATGGGCAGTGTCGCGGGTGCGCTCACGGCGGCATTCTTCTGGATACCGTATGTGGGCCTCGCGCTGAGCTTGCGATTGTTCGCGCTGGGGCTGGTCGCGTTTGCGGTCGTGTTTTTGCGGAAGGGACAAGGTGCCGGGGCTGGGATCGCGCTGGCGCTGGTGATCCTCGTACCAGGGCCACAGTTTCGGTGGGCACAGGCCGAGGGGCGTCTCGTCGAACAGCGCGAGGGCTATCATCAAACGCTGCGGGTGTACACCGACGACGAAACCTTCGTGCAGATGTTCCTCGGGCCGACCTTCCACAGCCGCATCGACATCGACACGGGCGAGCCGCTGTTCAACTACGCGCGCAAAATCGTCGAAATGGCCGATGCCGCCCGCGACCTCGACGCCGAAAATGTGCTGGTCATCGGTGGGGCGGGGCACGCGATGGCCCGCTCGCTCGAACGGCGCGGCGCGACCGTCACCGAGGTCGAAATCGACCCGGTCGTCGTGCAGATGTCCGATACGCACTTTGGCCCCATCGAGGGTGAGGTTGTCGTGGCCGATGGCCGCCCGTTCATCGAGCAGGCCGCTGCCGAAACGTACGATCTCGTCATCGTCGATGCCTTCGACGACGGCGCGGGCGTCGCGCCCCAACTCACCACAGTCGAGTTTTTCCGTGCGGTGGAGCGGTCGCTCACAGCGGATGGGCTGATGCTGTACAACTTTGTGGGCACACCGCGCGGCTTTCGTAGCGGCTCCTACGCAGCCCTCAGCCGCACGATTGATGCGGCGTTTGAGCTGGTGGGTGCCAGCGGTGAGGCCGACGAAACGTCGCTGGACCGGCAGAATATCATTTTCGCGGCCAGCCCGTCGACCTTGGGCGGCCTCGACCTACCGACGCCGCTCCCCGAAGGCGGTTGGCTGCTCACCGACGAGCGTAACCCGGTGGAAATGTTGTTGGAGCAAGCACGGGGCGGCTTTTACTTTCGGCGCTAGGTCATAAATTGTAGTTAAAATATTGGCGCGATCGACTGAAGTGCAGTAATATTGTTATCAATTGTAATGTAAAACCTCACTCACAGGTTAATAATTTGCCGCATTCGTCAAGGATACAACATGCCCACTCTTTTCAACCTCTCCCAGGATCAATCCCGCGAAATTGCGCAACGTTTCTTTGCAAAACAGCGCGACAGCGCGCGCAGTTTCGAAGAACTTTCGCAGGAATTTGCCGAGTACATTTACAAAGAACTGACCCAGCCAGATGGCACAAGTGCGATGGCACTCGTCCGCGTATTTCGTATTTCGAAGTTGGCGGAATTGCGCCAGGAATTGCGCGACCTTGCAGTAAGCCAGTTTCCCGATGAACCGGACGATGCATGGGTGACACTGATGGGCACGTATGGCGAAGAACCTGCGTGGCGCAACCGCCGAGAGTCGACAGGGCATCAGGTTTTCCCGGCGCGGAGTGACTTCACGCCGATGCTCGGGGCCGCATTCCGTCAGTTGGGGTTGCGTACGCCCGATGCTGAGGGCGATTTGCAATTGAAGGGCGATACCGTCGGGCAGCACTATTTTCATGTACCCAATGCTGTGGGTAGTCCGCATATCCCGGCCCAAGACGACTTTGTGGTGCCGTACGGCATTCAGTCGGTGGTTGGCATCGGCGAAACGTTGATAACCGGCGCCGAGTACATGGCATTGGCGTTCAGTAAAGTGAAAATCGATAACAACCTGGCGGCAGTCTTCAACGAAATAAGTCCGTTTTGCGCGACGATTTTGGCCCAGGCCGAAGTCCGCGGGCGCATCTGGGCCTGATTTCCCCGTACAGTAAGCGCCACCGCTGCGCATCGGCCTGGGGGTTGATGCGTAGCGGCGGCGGTGAGGGCAGCCCAAAACGCCTTGTGGGCGATGCCAACCCTGCTATTTTTGTGGTGTGAGCCGTAAAATCGGGAAAACGCGGTGGTTCGACCGGCGCTCGTACAGCTCGATGCGCTCGACCCCGATGTGTTGCTTGTATTTCGTGTAGGCGGCTTCGCGCGCGTCGCCCTCAAGCTCCGCGACGTCGACTGTCGTCGTCATATCGTTGATTTGAATACTGACCGGGGATGACCCCGCCGTCGCGTTCCAATACCAGCCGGGGGGGGTGGGTGTGCCTGCTGCACTGGCCAAAATCAGGTAACCGTCGCCATCGGGCAAATACACGAGCGGCAAAACGCGCGTCTTGCCAGTTTTTCGCCCGATGGTTGTCAGCAGAAGCACATCGAAGCCCTCCATACGTGCGCCTATTTTTCCGTTGGTCCTGCGGTACAGCCACACATGAACCGCGCTGGCCCATCGATTTAGTGTCTTCTTGATCGCGTCCATTTGATTGTCTCTGTGCAGAGTGTAATTCGTTAGGTCGATTATAGAAAAAAATTGAAGTACGTGCAGTTTGGTCGTGTTGTAGGGTTAACCGATGCACAGTCCATGCGAACCCTGCACGGTCGGTCGTGGGGCACCGTCGCCTTGGCGGTATACTCAGGCGACATTTTCGATGGAGGAATCATGAAAATTCTCATCGTAGGCGGCAACGGAACAATCGGCAGAAAAGTATGCGAGCATCTACAAAAAAAGCATGATCTCGTCATCTGCGGGCGGACCTCGGGGGATGTCCAGGCCGATATTGCGGACAGTCAATCCATCAAAGCGATGTTCGACAGCGTCGGTAAAGTCGATGCGATCGTCAGCATTGCTGGTGAGGCAAAGTGGGGCGCGTTCGCTAGCCTTACCGAAGAGGACTATTACGTTGGCATCCGTAGCAAATTGATGGGTCAGGTTAACCTGGTGCGAATCGGCAAAGACTACCTGAACGACAATGGCTCGATCACGCTGACCACGGGGATACTGGCCGATTTCCCGGTGATTTCCACAGCAAGTGCCGCGATGGTCAACGGCGGCATACACAGCTTCGTGAAAGCCGTCGCGCTGGAGTTGCGCACGCAATGCCGCATTAATGTCGTATCGGCTGGCCTCGTCGAAGATTCGGTAGCGCGCTACCGAGACTACTTCCCCGGCCATAACCCGATACCCATGTACAAGGTTGTAAATGGCTACGTCAAAAGCATCGAAGGCCATGATACCGGGCAAATCATTCGGATGTACGACAACCAGTAAGGCCGTCGTGATCGTGTGCGAGGTCACGCAGAATTTCTGTAGCGCGAGTATTATTCAGTTGTTTATTCATCCGTTAAATGGTTCCTATTGATCTGTGACTACTGCATTCCTTGGCTGCGATCGCCCGCGAGGGCAGCTTCTCCCTTGCTGCCGAGTCTCTCGGCCT
>CAYSVE010000246.1:0-8073 GCA_964434365.1 uncultured Anaerolineaceae bacterium
TTTGCTCCAAACACCCATATTTGACCTCGAAATTTGGTAAAATGATTGCGTGGAATCAGCAGAATACGCAATCATTTCACATCCCCCCCAAACAGAGAGACACAACCATGAATACCCTAGAAATCGTCTTGCTGACGCACGGGCAAGCGGACAATCGCCCCCTTCGGCACCACCGGCAGCGAGCAGACCGCCTTCGGCTTCACCGGCGAGTGGACCGACGCCAACGATCTGCTGTACCTGCGCGCCCGCTACTACGACCCGACCAGCGGCGTGTTCACCGCCCTCGACCCGTTCGACCGGGGCTTCTTCGATGGGTGTTTCAGTATTGGCATCGTCGGCTTCGATCGCTGCCTCCGGGGGCACCGCATCCCCGGCCTCTTCGACCGGGGGTTCGGTAACGTCAGGGGTGAGTGTTTCGGGCGTCACCGTCTCGGGTGTGGGCGTCTCCGGCGTGACCGTCTCCGGTGTGACCTCGGTGGCGGTTTCGCTCGGCTCTGCCGTCTCGGTGGCCTCATCCGTCGGCTCGACCGTTGCCGTTTCCGGCGTGAGCGTCTCCGGCGTGACTGGCAGGTCGACGATGCGTATCGCGCCCACCGTCCAACTCGACGGTTCAGGGTTGTCACCGCCCGGTGGCGTCCACAGCACGCGGACTGTCACCGGTTGGCCGAGCCACCCGCTCAGGTTCACTTCGGTGAGAGCCACCCCCTCCGCTGCGCCGACCGCCCCCAGCGATGTCCAGTTTGTGCGGTCCGTGCTCAGTTGGATTTCCGCCGTCCCCGCGCCCGACCGCTCGCCGCGCACTTGCAACACAGGCCGCGTGACGTTCGTTAGCGAAACCTGCTCCGTCCATGTGAGGCTGTGCGGCCCGTTGAGGGCGGCTTCGGTGCTCGTCCACCCCCCCTCTGTGCGAACCCACGCGCCATCGACCGCCAACACCTCCAGATTGGCTGCGGCAGGCACCGTTAGCGGCTCGGGCGTGGATGGCTCCGGCGTGACTGTGACCGGGGTCACTGTTTCTGGTGTGACCGTGACCGGGGTGAGGGTTTCTGGCGTGATCGTCACTGGCGTCACCGTTTCGGGTGTGATGCCCTCCGGCGTCAGTGTCTCCGGCGTGACCGCTTCCACGGTCTCGACTGTCTCGGATGACTGCGGCTCCAGTGCCTCCGGCTCGACGACCACGCCCTCGGTCGGCGCAACGGCGACCACCGTCGGCTCGTCGGTCGGCGTCTCCGTCGGGTAAACCGTCAGCGTATCGAGCGCAATCGTGCCCGCCGGGACATCCCGCAGGGTGTGTTCGCCCGGCGTCTGCGCCGTCACCGTGACCGCTACCGCGTGCGCCAGCGCCTCGGCATTGGCATCGACCGCCGCCGCCAGCGCACCGTCGATTTCGACGATGAAGCCGCCATACACGGGCCCTGCCGTGTACGTCAGCGTGACGGCATCGCCGCTGAAGGTCGTCTCGAAGACCGCATCCGGCGCCGTGTTGACGAGGTGTGCGCCGCCGCTGGCCTCAGCGTCTTCGAGCACCAGCCAGTTCGCGGCGAACGGCAGCATCTCGAATTCCACCGTTTGCGGCCCCACCGGCGCGATGTCCGTCGCCTCGGTGGCCGTTTCTGTCGCGATTACGGTCTCCGTAATTTCTGGCGTGAGCGTCTCGGTTTCGGTCGGCATGACCTCATCCGCCGCCGCGACCTGGACCCCGTTCGACGGCGTCAGGCACTCGGTGTCGGTCCAGCCTGCGTTCGCGGCGACCGTCAGCACCGCGTTGTCGACCAGCAGGCTTGGCGCTTCCGGGTCCACCCAAATTTTCACATCGACCCCGTCCCAGCTAGCGGGCGCGAGGCCGCGAATCGTGTGCGTGCCCAGCGCTTCGCTCGGCCCCAGCGTCACCGGGCAGACGATTTCGCTGGCCGCGTTGTTGGGGTCCGCGAGGACCACGTTCAGGCTCTGCGGTATCTCGGCGCTGTTGCCCAACTCGATTTGCAGTTGCAGCGGATCGCCCTGCGCCACCGAGAAGCGCGCCAGATTGCTCAGCAGTGCGAAGCCGTCGTCGCCTTCGGTTTTATTGGCCTCGACCACCCCATCGACCACGTCGATGTCGATGTCGAACAGCGGGTTCCACTCGAACAGGTCGTTGGTGAAATCACCGTTGACCAGCAGTTGCGTGTCGGTGGGCGTTGCCGGGTAGCCGCACACCGTGCCGACCGGGGTCAGCCCCGGCTCTGCACTCACACGGACGTTGTCCACCAGCAGCCCGGCCTCGTTGAAGTCCCGCAACAGCACCTGCACATCGATCGCGTCCCAGTCGAACGACGGCACGCCTTGCAGCGTGTAGGTCGCGAGAGTCGCGTTCCCTGGCACCACGACCGGGCACAGGAGGCGCTCCGCTTGCCCGCCTCGGTTCGCCAGTTGGATATCGAGGCGCTTGGGTGTGCCCGTCGAATTCCCCAGCTCGATTTGCAGTTGCAGCGGCACCGTCATCGCCGCGCCGCGCCGCATCGGCTGCGCCAATACCCCGAGCGCACTGTCGCTCGTGTCGATCCGCGTCATGCGCAGCACGCCGTTTTGCTCGTCGAACTCGGTCGTCTGCGATGGGATAAACCAGAAGGCGGCGCCGCCGTCGAAGCCCGCGTTCGCCACCAGGTTCGCACCCGCCGGGTTCGCCGGTTGGCCGCACCCGATGCCCTGCGGGTTCAAATCGGTGCGGGTTTGCACGATGATGTTGTCGATGCTGAGCGTTGGCCCGCCGAAGTCATCGACGAAGACCAGCACGTCCAGCCCTTCCCAGCTTTCGCTCGTCACACCGCGCACGGTGTAGGTTTGTAGCGATGTATTCGGCGGCACCGTCACGAAGCACACCACCTCGTCGGCCTGCCCCAGCGGCGCTTCGAGGTCCTTCAGCACCAGCGTGACGTTTTTGGCCTCGTCGCTGCTGTTGCCCAGGTCCACCGTCATCTCGACCGGCACCCCCTGCGGCAAATCGTAGCGCAGCGGTTGCGCCGCCAGCGCGAAATCGCCCAGGGTCGCGAACACACGCTGTAGCATAAGCATACCGCCGTCGATAGCCTGCTCGCGCTGGCCGTAGAAGAACCAGAACGCGTCACCGAAGCTGAAATCGCCGTTGACCAGCAGCGTGGTCTGGTCCGGCGCGTCGGGCCGGTCGCACTCGGTTTCGGTAATCTCAAGGTTCGGTTTCACCTGCAAGTCGATGTTGTCCACGCGCAGGCGATTCTGGTTGAAGTCGTCCACGAAGATGAAGATGTCGATCTTCTCCCACGCGACACCCGTCACACCGCGCAGCGCCACCGGCAGATCGCTGGCGTTGGCAGGCACCGTCAGCAAACAGAAGATTTCATCGGTTTGCGCGGCTGTGGCCTCCGCAGGTGGGCCGAACTGCCGCAGTGCCACCGTCACATTCTTCGGCTGGTCGCTGGTGTTGCCCAACTCCAACGTGAGCGACAGCGGCGTGCCCGCATCCACCGGGCGATGGACGAGGTTGCTCAGCAGCGCGAAGTCGCCCGGCTGGGTGTAATCGCGCGTGAGGTTCATGCGCCCGTTGTTGTAGCCCCCGTTGAACTGCCCTTGTACGAACCAGTTCGTGGCCTCGGCGCTGAAGTCGCCGTTGGCCAGCAGATTAGTTTCGATGGGTGTGGTCGGTTCGGTGCACGTCACCTCGGTTTCGACCGGGGCCGGGTCGGGCACGGTCACGCTCACGTTGTCGACTGTCAGCCCGTCGCCGTCCAGCACGAACAAGCGCACGTCAATACCCGTCCAGTCCGCGCCGACGACGCCGTTCAGCGTGAAGGTCTCCAGCGGCGCGGCAGCACTCGCCCCCGGCACCGTAAACGCGCAGAACATCTCATCCGCGCTGCCGAGGTCCTTCAGCGTGAGCACCACCGTCGTGTTTGCCGTCAGCGCCCGCAGATCGACGCTGAACGCCAGCGGGGTGTCGGTGGCTAGCGGGTAGGCCAGCGGTTGTGCGACGAAGGGCGTCCCGGCGTTCCGCGTGAGGTCGAAGGCCGTGTTGTCGACCGCCGTGCCAACGTCGCCAACCGTGAACCAGCCGGTGCTGTCCACATCGAATGTCCCGTTGGACACCAGATTGGTGTTGGTCGGCGTCTCCGGCTGGGTGCACTCCACGCCGACCGGCGTCAGCTCGTCGTTTTGCGTCACCGACACGTTATCGACGAGCACGCCCGAAGCGTTCGGCCCGTTGAAGAAAATCCGCAGGTCGGTGTCGGCCCAGTTGCCCGTCGGGAAGCCCACCATCCGATACGATTTCGGGCCAGCCTGCGACGCCGGAATCGTGAACGCGCACGCGATCTGGTCGGCCCCACCGAGTTCCATCAACACGATTTCCACGGGCTGGTTGAGGCCGCTGCTGTTGCCGAAATCCACCGAGAACTCGAAGGCCGTGGCCGTGTCGGCGGGGCTGGCCAGCGGCTGCGCGAGGAACGCGAACCCGGCCTCGTTCGTGCGGTTGGCCAGCAGTTCGCCGTCAATGACATCCGTCGCGATGTCGCCCACCGCGAACCAGTTATTCAGGCTGTCGCCGAAGTCGCCGTTGGTCACCAACTCCACCAGGTCGGGCTGCATTTCCACCGCGCCGATGTCGATGCGCCCCCCGAACACGCGCGCCAGGTCGCGCTGGTCGCCATTTGGCGGTGCCGAAAAGGCCGGGTCGCCCGCATCGAGGGCCGGGCTGTTCTCAGCGAGGAGGTGCGTCTGTGTGGTGCCACCGTTGTCACCGAGCGGGTCGAGTAGTGGGTCGGTGCTCGGCTGGTCACCGCCCCCGGCGAGGTTACACGTGCCATCGCTCGCGATGTTGAAGCCGCCCGAGGTCACCGTCCCCACACACTCGTCTGCGGCCCCCGTCGCCGTGAGGAGAATCGTGTGCGTCGGCGCGAACAGCCCCGCCGTCGTGAACAGGCTGCCGCCGTCACCCGTAGCGCTGTTGTCGGCGACGGTGCTGTGCGCCAGCATGATGTTCCCCGCCACCGAGAAGATGCCGCCGCCGTCGGTTGCGCCATTGCCGCTGATTGTCGTGTTCGTCAGCGTGACCGTGCCCGCGTTCGAGAAAATGCCGCCGCCAGCGGTCGCGGCGTTGTTCGCGACGGTGCTGTGCGAGACGATCACGGTGCCTGCGTTCGTGGCGAAGCCCCCGCCCCGCGCCGCCGTCGAGCCGGTCAGTGCCACCCGGTCGAGCGTGACCGCGCCGTTGTCGGTGAAAAGCGCGCCACCGTCGGCATCCGTGAAGCCGTTGCTCAGCGTGAGGTGCTGCACCGTCACCACGACCGGCCCGTCCACCGTCAGCACCCGAACCGCGTCGCCGCCGTCGATGGCGGCCAGGTCCGCGCCGACGCCGGTCAGGGTCAGGTCCTTATCGACCGTGACGCCCTCATTATAGGTGCCAGCCTCCACGCCGACCGTATCGCCGGGGAAGGCACAGGTCACCGCTTTTTGCACCGTCAGGTACGTGGCCGAAGGGCGCGGGTCGGGGCAGGCGTCCGCGTTGCCGACCGTGCCAGTCGCCCCGTTGACGAGTAGCGCTCCACCGGGCAGGGTCACTTGCTGCGCGGTGATCTCCGGCAGCGCGACTTCGGGGGCTTCCTCCGGCTCGGTGTCTACCGGCGCAAGGTCGGCCTCGGTGACGACCTCGGCGGTCGGTGTTGGGTCGGGTGGGGTCTCATCCTGGGCGTACAGCGCAGATGGCCCCGCCAGAATCAGCAGTAGGATAGCCATCCACAGTAACATGGCGCGTCCAAGCATTGTTTCTCTCCTCGTCATGGTTTACTGTACGCCCAGCTCAAGGCGCTCGATGATTTGGCGACCAACACATCGGCCCTGTTCCAGGCCCTGGTCGATACTAAAGCGATAGTGAATGCCGCCATACAGCCGCGAGATCGCAGCTTCTTCGGCGGCAGCGTTGAACGACGCGAAGCTGCGCGGGGCGAAGCCCGGCGCGAGGCCTGCATCGTCGAAGGCGATGTTGCCGAACAGATGCGTAAGCACCGTCGACGCGGCCCCACTCGCCACCGAGTGGCCCGACGGATATTCGGGGAATGGCGGCGTGCCGACCACGGTGTCCCAGGTAGGGTCCATCTGGCTTTGAATAACGGTGATGGGCCGTACCATCTGGTAGCGATACTTCGACTCCCACGCCGAGATAAACGCGTCAGCCATCGCGAGGTTAGTGAGGGCGTACATCTCGGCGGCCTGCTCCAACGACAGGTTGAGCTGACCCACCAACGTGTTCTGGATGCTCACCCAATGGCCCGATGGTGTGCCGGTTAGGCCCGGGTCGTCGGCCCAGAAGCGCGCGATCGTCGCCTGCTCGCTTTCCGTTTCGGCGAGGTTAGCCACCACGATACGCACCTCGTTGGCCTGCGCATAAAATTCCGACTCGGGATCGGCGCTGTAAGCCACCGCTGGCGCCACATCGCAGCTTTCGGCCATCGTCAGGCCGAAGGGCCGCAGAATCTCCCAGTGCGGCTCCATCGGCGTTTGATCCGCCAAGGGCACCCAGTAGGCCGGGTCGCCTGTGGGGATGGTGTAGGCCAGGTCCCGCGTGAGGGCGTAATTATCGGCGCTGGCGTAGGCCAATACCGCCTCGCCGAGTTCCGCGCCGAAGGCCACCGAGCGGTTAAACGCATTGAACGGCACGTCCTCGCCCCGCAGCGCTTGTTGCGCCGCGAACAGCGCGTTCATCGGCTCGCGCGGGGTTGCCGCCGAGAATAGGCCATCGGCAACCGTGTGCAGCGCGCTGCTGGCCACCAGCGGCCAATCGTATGTGAGTGCCGGGTCGGGTTGGGGCAACGCGTCCAGGCCATTGACCTGCCCCACCAGCGAGTCATTCAGCAAAATACCCGGCTGCACCGCCTCGTACAGCGCGAGCGCCCCATAGGCGTACACCCGGCTGGCCTCCGGCGGCGATAGCCCCTCTTCCGCCACCATATCGACGAAGCGCGCCATCCATGCCCGTGCGATGCCGCCATCGTAGGCCCCAGCCGGTGCCGATTGAGCTAGTGGGGCCTCCTGGGCGTTTGCTACCGGCACGAGGCCTCCCAAGAAGAACACGCCTACGAGAACGCATAGCACTTTGTATTGCTCTCTCATGCGAATGATCCACATCATTTTGTTTGTCATGGGGTCGCTGTCACCAATCGGAAGCTGTAGTCGGCTGTGATCAATTCATTGGGGTCACCGTAAACGATGAGTCGATACGCCCCCGCCTGCGTGATACGTTGTGTCGTTGTGCGCACTTGCGTGTCGAAGAACACGCGCAAACCATCCTCGTCGATCAGTTGCCAGTTGAGGTTGCTGGTCGCTGTGTTCGTCAACACCTCGAACGTGATCGCCTGCCCCTGTGTGAGCGTGAACGTGTAGATGTCCCGTTCATCTGGCTGTCCGATTCGCCCGGCCCCCGCACTTGGCACATTGTTGGAAACAGTCGGACCGTCCACCGTGACCTCGAACGGCCCATCGTTCGTTATTTCAAGCAATCGGAAGCTGTAAGTGCCGGTGACGAACGTGTCCACACGCCCGAACACCGTCAGGTAGTACGTGCCCCCACTGCCAAACGTATAGGTAAAGTCGTTCATATCGAACGTATCGCGGTACAACGAAAATCCGTTGCTGTTGGTCAGTGTCCATTCCAGGCTTTGGTTGGACCGCGCCAGCCGGTCGAACCAGATGATGTCGCCCGCTTCGACGGAAAATTCGTAGCGGTCGCGGTTGGCCGTCGGTGTAATCTCACCCGCGCCGACGCCCGGCGTGTTCAGGTCGACCGTGTCACCCACATCGATGGCGAAGTTCTCCATCTGATCGGTGCGGACGTTGACCAGCCGGAAGCTGTAGGTCCCGGTGACGAACGTGTCCACACGCCCGAACACCGTCAGGTAGTACGTGCCCCCGTCGCGGAACAGCCGCGTGAAGTCGTTCATATCGAAGCTGTCATGATACACGGTGCGGCCGGCGCTATCCGTGATAGCCCATTCCAGGCTTTGGCTGGACCGCGTCAGCCGGTCGAACCAGATGATGTCGCCCGCTTCGACGGAAAATTCGTAGCGGTCG
>CAYSVE010000247.1:0-8069 GCA_964434365.1 uncultured Anaerolineaceae bacterium
CGGTAGGAAAATACTCCGATTGGCCCCACCCAGCAAGATGCTGCTGGATAGGCGTGTCGGCGAGTTGCTCAGGGCTGGCGGCATCGCGGCGTGCAATGTGCGGATCATTGTAGCTAAAGCCGATACTCGTAAAAGGTGTTGTGTACTGCAACCACAATAGTGACCACGTCCCATCTGGATTCTGCACGAGGTCTGGTACCTCATGTGCGATTATTCCTGGGCCATTTACCGGGTGATCGTAGAGCGTTTCCAGTGAAGTATTGATCGTTGCCACATATTGCCAAGTGACTCCAGCATCGTCACTGCGTGCCAAGTGTGTTTCGTAGTTCGCCGAATACAGTTCGAAGTCACCTTCTACTGGGAAGAATAAGTCTGCCCATGTATAAGCCATCCATAATGTTCCTGTTTCAGCATCTTGCCAGAGGGATGGGTCGAAAGTCCCACGAACTTCGCAGGGGTCGGAGTAGCCAACACCCAGGTAGAACAGACAGGCTCGATCAATCTCATCACCAATAATGACAATTTCCGCGCAGTTCGTCTCCGCGCAGTCGATCTCTATAGTTTCAGACTGCCCCTGGATAACAATCGCAGTAGCAAATAGGAATGTTGATAATAATATAAAGTTTACAAAGCGATTAACGTTCAAATCAGTTAGCTCCTTGTTTGTCGTTTTGGTTAGCTATGGAAGCTGCGTTCAGTCACGGGAGAATTGAGAGAAAAACGCCCATAGGGCTTCAGCTGCATCAATGCCCTGGTCTTCCCAGGGGATGAAATGTCCATCGAAGAGTGGACTCTCAAAAGTGTAAAGTTCGACACGCACACCGCCTGCACAGTTATGATAGATATCCCAATCAACTTGTGAACTGTAGCGACGGCTTTCCGGCACCGGGTCACAGTCGTTCCATACCACCCATGTATCGATGCTATCACCAACATCCTCGTAAGGGATTATTGCGTCTTGCCGATTGTGGATCATTACCACTGGCACTGGCCGCTGTGGTCTGGGCGGTACTTCAAGTTCAGGGCCAGGTACCAATCCTTCGACAGAAGCTACAGCGGTGATCCTGTCGTTGAGCACACCAGCCAGATAATGCGCCATAAAGCCACCAGCGGAAAAGCCGCTAACATACACCCGTGCCATATCAGGAGAGTAGTCACGTTCCAGCACATCTAAGATGTCATTAAAGAACACGTTATCTCCGCTGAACTGCCAGAGCAATTCAGGTACACGAGCCTCTGGATACACGATGATGATGCCTTCGCGTGTGGCCACATCATTCCAACTCGTCCACTCCTGCATGTCTTCCGGTGGGAAACCCCATCCGTGTAGGCTAAACACAACCGGTAAACCTGGCGTATTCGACGGCAAGAATACAAGAAAACGGCGCACTTCATCTCCCACCTGAATGAACCGTTCAACGGTGATAGGGTAGCTTTCTACTGTTGGTATCTGACCGATGAGTTCAATGGGCACAGGTGTAACTGCCGCTGCTGCTGACTCCTGGGCAGTGATCTCGACAGCATCCTCTTGTGAAATACCAGATTCGTCTTGGTCTGCACCGTCTATCCCCTCTGTCTCAACTTGATAAGCATCCGGATTCGCTGCGAAGAAGCGCATTCTATCAATATCTACTTCGCTAAAGCCCAATGCTTGCAATTGGGCATCTGTATATTGATTAACTTGTAGGCTCCATTCAAACAATTCAGCATCCGTAAGCTGATCGCCTTCACCCATCGCTTCGTCAGTTTCAGCAGAAGCAATAACGTTCTCGCCCTCATAGGTTCCCGGAACAGCCAGACTGCTAGCTGGATTTTCCGGTGGTAATCCATCGGGTATGCTAAAAGATAGTGGTACAGGCGTCTCACTACCCAGCTCGAACGCACCAATGTCTGGCAAAGTTCCCCAAGGTCGAGCCATTAATGAAAAATCAAAGGTAATATCGTTGGTAATGCCGCCACCACGGCTGGGCTGTCATCTAGTAACCGATAATTATTCGCCAATGGATCAACGAATAGCTGCGAAACATCGACATCAAACACATTGGCATCGGCTAGCTCATCACGACTAGCGCCAAACCCAAGCCTGCCAAAAATGTTGCCACGAATGTCACGTATGAAGGGGAATTCAGCTTCGTCACCGCCGCCAAATGCCTCATAGTCACCGTCAATCCCTGTATTACCGATGAGAGTATTGTTCACGATTTCGACACTGGAGGGTCCTCCATCTCCCGGATTAACAAGATAACTAGAGAATAGACCTGTATCGTTGCCGTAGAATACGTTATGGATTACACGATTACTGTACCCAGCGTTAACCTCTAATCCAATGCCCGGACCGACTTGATCTGACTGCTGTGGTATGTTGAACACGAAAAGGTTGTTGGCATAGAGAATATTATTGCACACGTAGCAATCCATACCCCAACCAATGTTCCAGGCTATATAGTTGATGACAACCGCACCGCCATCAACACCCTGCCAAAGCACACCCCCAAAATTGTAACTCGCACTACCATCTTCATCGGGATCAAAGGCTGTTCCGTTATTGGTAATGGTGCTATTGATGAGTTGGATGTTGCGTGCCCAAAGAATACTATCGTCAGTATTCCGGGTGCGAATATCGATACCATAGTAGCTGTAACCTCGCACCTCAATTCTATCTAGCACTACATTGGATACCGGGCGAGCACTGAAAAAACTGCTGATGGCAGTCGAGCGACGATAATCCCCTTGTAACACATCTCCAAAGGAACCATCGTTGATAAATACGCTATTCTGGATGGTTAACCCGTCTACATCGTTAAGGTAGATATCAACGGTTCGATTGTTCTCAAACCGACTGTTGATGATCTGTGTCTCAAGAGCGTTATCTAGCACCACACCACTGTTTGATGACATAACAGAGATATCATCTAAGGTCACTCCTGTCGCTTGTATGGCAATAGCAATTGGGTGACCTGAAAACGTCAATCCACGCAATGTGACACCGTCTGCCGCCAGGGTAACTGTGGCTTGCTCATCGTCTCCATTGGGTATAGGCAGAAGTTCCACACCATCCTGCCCAATTAATGTGATGTTCGAGGTCTGAATGCTCACGCTCTCAATGTAGGTTCCTGGTTGCAACATCAATGTATCGCCTGGCTGAACAATGTTGAGCGCATGTTGGATTGTGGCGAATGGCGCGGCGACACTGCCAATGTTTGTATCACTCCCGTCAGGACTGACATGATAAATCTGCCCCTGTCCCGCTGTGATGCCAACTGATAAAAGAAGAACCAACAGTAACACCAGAAACTTACCGACGGTTTGTGAAACATGCTGGATTTTGTCGTCTTTACTCAATGCACACATCTCGCAACTCCGATTTTGCCATTGACAGAATTTTAGCTTGCTTGTCATATCAGATTGATGCTACTGATCGTTGCTGGACAAGACACATCTTCTAGCGTGCGTCGGCATTGTGTTCTTCACGTCCACTCACACAGATTATGCTGTTTCCTGGATCAATCATTGGCTGATGAATCATATGCAATTACAGCTTAATTGTTTCTGGCGATCCGTCGCTAGTGACTGGGAACACAAATCTTCGTGCGTCACCGCATGATATTCGATGCTAGGTTGCATGGTTCACCAACTGATAACCCAACCTAATGTTGTTGCATCAATTATCAAAGAGACCAATCGCAGGGGCGGTTATTACAGAAATTTAACAAACATACTCGTATGCATCCATAAAAATCGTCATTGTCCAGATGTTGAGACCTATCCTCTCTCGCACAACGTTGCGCGGCAAGTTTACAGCGCGTGACCCCTTCCTATCAAACACCGTCGGATAATACGCTGGCACTACCTCTATGAGCCAGTACCACCGAACCATCCGCCTGAAAAACCGACCACCAATTGGATGTGTGCGATACCGACCGACTCTGGTCGGTTTTTCCGTTTGACAGGCTCCTTCCCTGCGCTATCCCGCTTGGTTGAGCGTTGTGCTCGACCGCGCCGGACGGATTTCCGGTTTGACGAGGAGGTTTCGTCATGTCCGAAGCAACATCCCGCAACAAGATTCGTGAATCCATCCAGCCATTCCGCCATGAACAGATTTTTCAAACCGGTTGGGCAGGTGAACTGAGTTTCGCCGAAATCCACACCGATTTGGTTCCCAACCTGAACCGGGTGAAGATCAAAACCTGACTTTTCGGGCATTTCATTTCGCAGTTACGGTGGAAGCGACAGGAGCGATTGCGTTAGGAACCTAGACATCAGATCGAGTTGCTAGGGAAATACTCTAGTTCATGGTCTGAAGGCAACAAGATGCCCATACTTCGATGATTAGGAATACCCTTGGTCTTCGCCTCATTTGCATAGATATCACCTGTCATCTCAAAACCAATAAGTCCAAGCTGAAATTGAACACAGTCATACACATATTGTCCTACTTCACGTAACCACCGTTCAATAGTCATGATCCATTGTCTGTGAGGTTCCAGATCATTCCCAAAAGGATATCCACCAACCGGATAAGCCGTTCCCAAAGATCCCATCGGAAAATATAAGATCAGGAAATCAATCTGAGAATCTGTCTCACGGATGGTCACAGAACCACAAGGTAGCGTGTTGTTGTTTGGCATTTTCGCCAATCCACGCAAATGAGTCCCATTCACATAGCTAATGTCAGGAACGATTCGGGTTTGCTGTTGTGGCTCCGTATCAGATTTTAAATAGCATCCGTCTAAATCGGGATGTGTCCAAACAGCTTTCAGAACAGCAAGCAAACGCTCATCATTGCGAGTTCCTACCTCAAGACCTAATTCGAAGAAACCACCGTTCCATGCGTCTGTTCTTGTGAATTTCTTGTCTGGCATCCGCATCTTCTCCAACTGTAGGTTGACAAAGTAGTTGAACCAAAAACACCTGTTTTATGGGTGTTTTGACAGAGTTATTGACCCGAAATTGACAGACTTTTTGAGCCAATCTGTCCTCTTTGACAGAGTTCGTTATGCAATCCTCTGTACTCAATCACCCAAAATCGTAAATGGATTTTCCCTCTAAAGAGGAAATATCGCTCATTTCACGGGGCATCTGACGATCAATGAGTTCGCCTAGACTATTGATAACCAGATGCACCTTGAACCCATAAAACCATCCCATGGTTGTTTTACCACGAGCTGCGAAGCCTTCAAAAACGCGATGACGTGGAATCCGCCGATTGTGACAGACCGCTAAAGGCGTACTGTCCACAAATGAAATTCCGGTGCAACGTCCCATACTGATTCGCAAAAAGATGTAGAGCAACACCCCGACGCGCGGCTTGAGTGCTACAAATCGCGTGTAGCTGAGCGGATTTGGAAACTCCTCGCGCAGATGTTGACAGACGTATTCCACGTAGAACGCTTTGAAATGTCGATAATGACTTTGGTGGAACAAGATCAAGATGGTCATGATTTCACTTTCGCACATCCGACTTTGGCGGATGCGCTGCCGCTCACCACTGTTGATAAGGTGTTGATGCCACGATGGACGAATCGCTTGCCAAAAATCATCGACGGCAACAAACAATTCCACTACACTCTGCATTGGGGAAACCTCTCTGCTTCAGTTTTGACACCTAAAGCATAGCGTTCTTCGCTTGAGGTTTCCTCACCCCCCTTATCCAGAACTCAGGTTAAAATAAGATGTGTTGTTGTTGGAATATACAAGGAGAATTGCAGATTGCCTGAATACGATATCATGCGAGCCAAATTGCGAGTTCCTACTCTGGTTGAAACCTATGTTCCACGCACTTTACTTTATGACCAGATCGGCACAAAATCGGTCACCCTCATCACCGCCCCGGCGGGATACGGCAAAACAATGACAGTAGTTGGCTGGGTTCGGCAGCAGAAGATGCCCGTTGTCTGGCTATCACTGGATGAAGATGATCGAACGGCAGTGGGTCTCGTGCGGTATCTCGTGGCCGGTATGCGTGGCTTCGCACCCCATCACGCGCAGCAGCTTGAGCGTTACTTGAACAAAACACAGGTATCGTCTCCGCAGGAACTTGCAACATTACTACTGAATACCTGGGAGGGGATGCCAGCATTTACTTTAATTCTGGACGATTATCATCGCATCGATGTGAACGCCCCTGTGTATGACTTGCTGCCTGTGCTTCTGGATCACATAGCCGGTTTTGTCCGCCTGATTATCTCCAGTAGAGTAGAACCCGCTCTACCTCTGGCACGTTTACGAGTACGCGAGCAACTGATAGAGCTTAACGAAAACCACCTGCGCTTTAGCTTTGACGACATCCAATACTACGTTCAGCAAACGGCGCTGGAACACCTGACTAAAACCCAGTTAAGGCAGTTAAATCAACACTTGGAGGGTTGGCCTGCTGGCATTCAACTGGCTACATTGCTGCTGCACAAGCAGGGTGTCGACCATTTTCCACAGTTGCTACATGGCAACACACGAGAGTTTTCCGCTTACTTCTTCGATGAGGTGTTCGTCAGTCAGCCTGCCGAGGTTCAAGCGTTTCTGGTTGCCACATCCATTCTTGAGAGCATGAATGCTGATTTGTGCGATGCCATACTAGACTACCAGCACAGTCAAGATTTGCTGGCAACCCTCCATCAGCGCCGCCTGTTCGTCACCCTCACCGACGAAGCATTACCCTGGTATCGCTATCATCAGCTTTTCAAAGATTTCCTACAGGTACGATTGCAAAACGTGGCTCCAAGTCACCAACGGCAGAACCATCAACGCGCCGCAGAATGGTACCGGGAACACGGCATGATTGAAGCGTCTATTCATCATTTCATATCCTGCCAGGACTGGGAAACGCTGCGTGATGTGATTTTGGAATATGCCCAAAGTTACATCGGGCGCGGCGAAAGCGCCCGCGTTAAACAATGGCTTCTGCAACTGCCCAATATCACCGCAACCGATGATGCCCCGATTCTTCTGCTGATGCTGCGGATTCTGTTTATTGAGCGCGACATCGTGGGCATAGAACCCTACTTACAGCATCTGCAAACCCTTGATCTACCGCTGTCACACTATGCCGAGCAAACAGTTTGGGAAGGTTGTATGGCCTACCTGCGTGGCGAATGGAACGATGCCATTGCCAGCCTTGAGGCAAATGTGGCCTTAATTGCCCCAGATGACAAATTCTTGACAGTCATGGCTATGGATGCCCTGGGGACATCTTACGCCCAGTTGGGGCGAATGCGCGATGCCTATCAGACGTTCCAGCAGGCGGTGACGACCATGCGCAGCGTCAACGACATTTTCCTAGGGGTGGTTTTATTTCAGGATTTGTTCTGGATTCATCTGGTGCAGGGACAACTAGAGCAGGCAGCCAATGCTATACAACAGGTACATACCTGGGCACAGCATCACCAGGTTACCGGTTCGCCCTGGGTGCGTTTGTTGTTGTCGCTGGCAGCACGCGTCCATATGCACCGTCACCAATTGGCAGAGGCAGAACGATTGTTTTACATCGGCTACGAGGCCGCCGAGCAATTAGATAATGCAAATATTTTGCTGTTTAGTCAGTGCTTATTGGCAACCTACCAGCATTATGTCGGACAGCACGAAGCAGCCCATACCTTACTTAATCAGGCTGAGGCCTTCCTTATTGCAAAAAACCTACCCGAACTGAGCGGGCAACCGCAGCTGCTGCGCATTCAGTTCTTTATCGCAGAGGCTAACGTGTCCCGCGTTAGCCTCTGGTTGGCAATGCAAGCTACAGCCAGCCAGCCCAACCCCGTGCAACAGATGCTGGTCGCACAGGCCCTGATGATGTTGGAGCGTTTCGATGATGCATGGCAAGTATTAACGGCGATGCACACGCAGAACCTGTCTGACTATATGGCGCGTATGGAACTGGACATTGTCACTGCGTTGGTGTTAGACCGCCTGGGCAAGGTGGGAGCGGCAAACGACTCGCTTTCGGCTGCACTGGAGCGCGGCATTGATGAGGGCTTTGTGTGGATGTTTGTGCAGCATGGTGACGCTTTGGGGCAAATCCTGAAGCGACTGAAAAAACGCAAACTGACGCACGAGATGGCCGCCTACACCTCTCAACT
>CAYSVE010000248.1:0-5343 GCA_964434365.1 uncultured Anaerolineaceae bacterium
TCCCCGACCCCGGCGTGAGTGAAGTCGCGAAGATTTACCACAGCGCGCTCACATTTGTCGTCGCTGCGCCGAGCTTGCTAACCGCATTCAACATCGCCGCAACCATCGAACGTGCCGGACGCAAAAACGGCGCAACAGGCTTGTTCGACTGGACATGGAAGCTCCCCTGGGATGATCCGGTTGTCGCAGCACAATTCTGTGGTATGTTCCTGTTCGTATTTGGCGGCCTCTCCGGCCTGATGAACGCGTCATTCAACCTCAACACCGCCCTGCACAACACGACATGGGTTGTCGGCCACTTCCATACAACGCTGGCCGGTGCAGTCTTCCTCACCTACATCGGCATGACATACTGGTTGTTACCGATGCTGCGCGGGCGGGCGCTGTTTAGCCCTCGTTTGGCACTGGCACAGGTTTACACCTGGTTCGGCGGCATGTTGATGTTTGCCGGGTTTATGGGCCGGGCGGGCTTCGCTGGGGCCAGCCGCCGCACCGACATGGGTGATGCGGGTGCTTACGTCAGCGAGGCGATGGGCTACTGGCTTAACTGGACCGCCGTCTCGGGGTTTATCCTGCTGATTAGCTCCGTGCTGCTGTATGTGGTCATCATCGGTACGGTATTCTTCTCGAAGGAACCCAGCACCGAAACCGCCCCCATCGCCAACGATGCACCGAGCGATGAGTTCGCGCCCGCCTTCTTCGAGCGCTGGCGTCTGTGGATCGCCATCATCATCGTGACGAACATCGTAATGTGGGGGCCGGTGCTACTCGATGCCTTTAGCCTCGCAAACGGCTTCTATGCTGTGGGCAACCCGGGGGCTGCACGCTAACGATGGAGAACACAAGCCAACCCACGACGAACAACACAGACTTCTTCCTGACACTGGGTATGGCCTTCCTGCTGAGCACCGGCTTCACGCTGCTGGTGTTCAGCCTGGCCTATGCCAAAGACCTGCAAACCCTGCGGACGGTCCCAGGGGCCATCTGGAGCGCGATTTGTGGCCGCCCGGTAGATGATGGCCTCACGTTGCCGCTGATGTTTACTCTCAGCACCGTTGCCATTATCTGGAGTGGTGCGCTCTACGGATACAAGCGCCTGCGCTAAGGACGTTAGCCGGTGGGGTGGGAGAATTGTCCACCCCACCAACCAGGAGCACCTGACATGACGACGCCAACCGAAGCCGTCCAACCGAAAAAATCGCCCTACGTGCTGATCGGCATAGCGGCATGTACAACGATTGTCGCTGGGGCGCTGGTTTTCATAATGTTTAACCGGCTACTGGATACCACGGCGGACGACAACCTCGCTATCCTGCAAAATGCCAGCGGTGCGACTGCCATCGTACCACCGCGCACAGTCGAGGATTTCACACTGGTTGCCCACACTGGCGAAGCCGTGAGCCTCAGCGATTTGCGGGGCAAAGCAGTATTGATGAGCTTCGGCTACACCCACTGCCCGGATGTGTGCCCGCTCACCCTGTTGGAGTTTGCACAGGTCCGCGAAACTATTGGCCAGGCTGCTGACGATGTACAGTTTGTGTTTATTTCGGTGGATGGGGAACGCGACACGCCCGAACGCCTCGCGCGTTACCTCGAAGTCCGTGATATGTCCGACTTCGCGCTGGGCCTAACCGGCACCGATGCTGACCTGCGTCGGCTCGGTGTGGATTACGGCCTCTACTTCGCGAAGAACACCGCTAGCGGAAGTGCTGCCAACTACCTTGTCGATCACACGGCGAGCAGCTTTTTGATCGACCAAGAGGGGCGCTTAACGACCCTCTTCAGCTTTGGCACACAACAAGACATCATTGCCGAGGAAATCCTCGCGCTACTGTCGTAGTGCGGGGAGCACCTTTTCCCCCAGCAGGCGAATACCGTCCTCAGCGCGCAACCCGTGCGGCGTTCCAAAATCGATGCGGCGCGCGCCAGCATCGAATAGCGCTTCGGCTTGCCGAATCACGTCCGCCGGGCTGCCGCTAAACGCAAAGCGGTCCATCAGGTCATCGCTGATGAGTGCCCCCGCCTCATCGAACTGCTTTTGCTCGACGAGGGTGCTCATACGCTGCACCAATTCCGTGTCAAGTTCGACTGTGGGGTCGAGCTTGGCAACCACGGGTAGGTAAAGCGCAGCCTCACGCCGGGCCAGTTTTCGAGCTGCGTCACGGTCTTCGTCTACGACCGTGACCGCCCCCACGACGACCCCAACCGTGCCACGATCCCGCCGCGAAGCTTCCTCTCCTGCCGCGATGTATTCAGCCAATACAGGCACCACATCCGGGTTCGAGGAGCCACCAATTTTCACCTCATCGGCGATTTCCCCAGCCACAGCACCCAGTTTGCGGCCCCACGTACCGATCATGATCGGAATATCATCGGGATTCTTTGGCAGCGGGTACGACGCGCGGACGTGGGTCGCTAGCGAATATACCTCGCCGTCGTAGCCGCCAGTGTCGCCGTGCAGCAGGTAGCGAACAATACGCACTGCGTCGCGCAGTGCGGTTATCCCCTTCGCTGGCTCGTAGATGCCATGGTCGTCGAGCCACGCCCCACGCGAAAGCCCGATATACGTTCGCCCCGGCGCTATCGACTCTAGCAGCGCCGCCTGCGCCGCGATATCGATGGGGTGTACGCGTGCGGGTTGCACGGTAGCAGGTCCAATCCGCGCCCGCTCAATATGTGGAGCCATCAGCAACAGGGCGGCATAGGCAGGGTGGAATGGTGCATCGTTGTAAACACTGACTGCGTCGAAATGGTACTGATTGACAAGCTGCGCGAGGTCGACGTACTGCTGTGGTGTCTTGTTCGTCTGGAAGGCGATGCTGAGTTCGCTCATGTGAGGTCGTCGCTGTCCATCGTACGGCGTGATATTCGCTCGACACGCATGATCAATCGTTCGTCGGGGTCCGGGCAGGCTACGAGCGAATCGCGCGCGAGCCAATCGTTTTCGGCGAGTTCGCGCTGCTTGGCGGCGAGCAGCGGCAGCACCGCGCTCAAGGCGTAGATGCAGAAGTGCTTACCCGCCGGGATGCGCACCTTGCTGCTCTCGGTCAGGTCGAAGTGGTCGCCAACTTGCAGACCGCAGACCGAACGCCCCTCGATGCGTTCGACGGTTACACGCAAATCGTAGAGTTCGAAGTCGCGGCTCATGAGCGCCCCCTGAAGTGCAGTATAACGTCGCTTCCTAGCTGCTCGATGGCTGCGAGCGGTAACGGCCCGAGCGGCGGTCCAAAGCTGATGTGATACATGCCGAGGTCTACAAGGCTTTCCAAACGCTCGATGAGATCGCGAGGGTTACCCATCACGCCGATGCCAAGCATTTGGTCGGTGACGAGTGACTTTGCCCGCGCGATGTCGTTTTCGGTCTGCACCGCGTGTTCAATTTCGGTGAAGTCCGCATGGGTGAGGCCAAGCTGCGACAGTATCAGCGGGCTAAAGGCATGCCCATAGTAGGCGACTTTTTCTGCGAGGGCGTCCCGCGCAGCGGCAGGGTCACTATCGAGCGAGCACCAAATGCACCCCGCAAGGTCGATCTCATCCATCGAGCGGCCAGCCTGTGTGGCACCTTCGGCCACGAGGGGTTGCACATTGCGGAAGTGCTCCGGCGGCAGCATCAGCGGGAGACCGCCATCCGCCACCTCGCCGATAGCGCGGATCATGATTTTGCTCATCGCACCGAGGTAGATTGGCACGCGCCGCTTCGGCTCGAACCGCAAATACGCCTCCGCCGACCAATTCAGGAAGTGTCCGTCGATGGAGGCGGTCTCACCGCACATTAGTGCGTTGATGGCCCGTACAACTTCGATGAGCGATGTGCGTGGCTTATCGTGTTGGTAGCCCACCCACGCGAGGAAGTCCGCTGCACCGCTGGCAAGCCCAAGGTTAAAACGCCCGCCGCTGTACTCATCGAGTGTAGCGGCGAACATGGCAATCTCAGATGGGTCGATGGTGTAGGGGTTTAGTATGCACGTGCCGATTTCGATGCGCTCGGTCGCACCAGCTACAGCCGTGAGAATCACGGGGGCGCTTCGCAGAAACAAGTCGTTACTTACCCAAAATTGATCGAACCCGGCCCGTTCGGCAGCTTGAGCCAACGAGACATAGTCCTGCACTGGCAAATCGTTGTTGAAGCGAAGGCTAAACTTCATCCCCAGCCCCGATAATCGCCTCGGCCTCGATCTCCACAAGGTACTCTGGCCCGACGAGTGCCGCTACCGCCAACAACGTATTTGCGGGGCGGATTTCGCCGAACACCTTGCCGTGGGCGCGCGCAACTGGTTCCCAGCGTTCGATGTCCGTAACATAAATCCGCGTCCGTACGACATCGCGCAAGCTGGCCCCAGCGGCGTTCAGCGCACTTTCGATCTTCTGAAATATGTATTCCGCCTGTGCGCCGGGATCGTCGCCGCCGACAAGGTTGCCGTTCTCATCGGTGGCGGTGGTGCCCGCCACATGCACGACATCGCCGTAGCGAATCGCGCGCGAGTAGCCAGCCATCGCCTCCCATGATGTGCCCGATGACACGGTTTGACGTTTGCTCATGAGTTGTTCTCCGGGTGTTTTGTGACAGTGATTGCGAATTGTAACGAACTGACACCGACCCGACGAGTTCCTAGAATAAGGCCAATCCGGGAGATTGGGTGCGCACGCGGTAAACGCTGGTGCTCGCCGTGATGTACAGACTGCGGAGGTCATCGCCGCCCCATGCAAAGTTTGTCGTGTGCTCGGGCATCAGCAGCACACCGAGCACGACGCCATCCGGCATGATGACATGCACCCCACCCGGCCCGCACGTGAACAACACCTCGCTGCTGTCGATCTTCATGCCATCAGCGACACCGGGCCAGTCACCGGTCAGTTCCGCGAAGACGTCCCCGCCCGTTACCGTGCCATCATCCACCACATCGAAGACGCGAACATGCTGGCGGGCCGTGTCGTTGACGAATAGCTTGGATTCGTCGAGTGAGAAACAAAGCCCGTTCGGCTTCTCGAAGTCATCTACCAGAAGCGTCAGGTCTCCTGTTTCGGGGATCAAGCGATACACACCGCTGTATAACAGTTCTGGCTCACGTGGGACACCGTATCCAGCACTTCGCCCACTTGTAGGGTCGGTAAAGTAGACTGCGCCGTCCTGCTTTACGACGATGTCGTTGGGGCTATTGAGTTGTTTGCCGTCGTAGTGGGTTGCGAGCACCTCATAGGTGCCGTCGGGCAGGGTACGGCTTACACGGCTTGTCGCGTGCTCGCAGGTATATATGCGGCCCTGTGCGTCGTAGGTGTTGCCATTTGCCATGTAGCTGTTTTTGCGAAACTTCTCGGCGGACGGTGTCCCCTCGGGCCAGCGAT
>CAYSVE010000248.1:5353-8064 GCA_964434365.1 uncultured Anaerolineaceae bacterium
AAGGTAGGGCGCGACGGCGAGGACATAGGCACCGGCTGCCAGACAAGCGAGCAGACCGGCGGCCAGCAGGCGCCCGGGGATACTCTGGGCGCGGAGGGAACTCATGGGGTGTCCCCTCCGGCCAGCGTTTGTTCGTATTGCCCCAAATATCGCTGAACATGAGATGCTTTTCGACGGGATGCCAGATCGGCCCCTCGGTAAATTCGAAACCGGTGAGCACCCGCTCCAAGTCACCGTCGAATATCTCATGCAGACGTTCGTCACGTACGTCGAGTTCCATCGTCATCGCTCCTATGTCAGCGGACGCCCGCCGTCAACTGGGATGATCGCGCCAGTCGTAAATTTGAGTTTCGTCGCCACGGCAACAACTGCTTGGGCGACATCTTCGGCGAAGGCCAAACGCTTGAGCGGGGTGCGGTCGGCCTGCTCATCGAACCAATCCGAGTTAAGTTTTCGGGCGTACTCACCATCGACCAGCCCCGGTGCAACCGACACGACACGTATCGACGGTGCTAACGCCCGCGCCAACGAACGCGTCATGCTGTCCATCGCCGCTTTGCTGGCACAGTAGGCAACGTTGCTACCCTCGCCAGTGCGGGCGGCGATCGAACTCATGTTAACGATAAGCGTCGGTTCACCGCCGGTTGCAGTTGCCCGCAGCATCGCTTCGAAGGCACGCACACCTGCAAAGGCTCCGCGCCAATTCACGGCGAAAATACGATCAATGAGATCATCGGTTAGGCCGTCGAGGTCGTCGTGTGCGACGAATTTCGTCATCCCGGCATTGTTGACGAGCACATCGGTTCGCCCATACCGAGCTTGCACCGCCCCCGCAAGTTGGGTCATCGCAGCACTATCGTCGACCGCCGCTCGAAAGACCAGATGCGCTTGCCCGTTGTTGGTGGGGAGGGTATCGGCAAGTGCGCGCGTTTCGGCTTCGCTGGACCGATATACCAGCACAACGCTGGCCCCCTCTGCCGCTACAGCACGGCAGACCGCACTGCCAATACCACCGCCTGCGCCGGTGACGACAACTACTTTACCGCGCATCGTCATCTTACACTTCCTCTCTCGATAAACGTACCGGGGACTGTCCGATACTCGTGGGGCATGTCGGGATTTTCCAGGCGTCGATCCAACAGATCGATCGCGAGGTCGATCATCTCATCCACACGTTGCTGAACCGTCGTGAGGTTGTACGTCGGTAGTGCCGCTTGCGGAATGTCGTCGAAACCGACCACGCTCACATCCTGTGGTACACGCAACCCCAAATCGAACCGGATCGCGTCCATCGCACCGATAGCAACACTATCGTTCGCGCAAAAAATCGCATCCGGCGGATTCTCGCATTGCATCAGGCGCAGTGTCGCATACCGCCCCGCCTCGTAGGTGTACTCACCGCCCGGTTCATACAACCACTTGTCGATACCATGCACCTTCAGTTGTTCGATAAACCCGCGTTCGCGATCCGTATTCGTCGATGTGTCGTGTTTACCGCTAACGAAGGCCAACCGCTTGTGCCCACGGCTCAGCAGATGATCGACCACCATGCGTGCGCCGTGTTCGTTGTCGCAACTCACGGCGCTCACATTCGCAGTGCGCGCATACCGGTTGAACAATATCACGGGCAAGCCACGGCGGGCGCATTCGTTTGCCAGGGCGCTACTCAATGTCGCAGATGTGATAATCACACCATCGACCTGGTATTGCATCGCCATCGGCAGTGCGTCCTTCATTTCCTGCTCTGGCGTAATGTTGAACAGCATCACTTGCCGCCCGCTGGCCTGGAACCGTGCCGTAAATTTCTGTAGGACGTATGGGTAAAAGGGAGCCAGCATATCGGCCATCACAATGCCAATAATGCCGGTGCTGCGCGTGATAAGGCTGCGGGCAATCGCATTTGGCTTGTAGCCGAGTTCCTGTGCTGCCGCAAGCACGCGCTGACGTGTTTCGTCGGAGATGCGCGCGTCCAGGTTGAACGTTCGCGAAACGGTGCTCTGCGAAACACCCGCACGACGTGCTACATCTACGGAGGTCACCCTTTTTGCAGACACGCGCATCCCCTTTGACTCATTTTGGGCCAGCGGCAGGTCGAGCTTCGCCCCTGGCCTGTTGCCAACCGATCTAGTCGCCCGGCTCAACTTCCTTCTTGTAGCGGCGCACGCGCAGGTCCGCCTGTTCCTTATGCCCCATGAAGCCTTCAAGCTCACACAGGCGGCTCCCGTACTCACCCACGAGTACACTGGCCTCTTCGGTCACCTGCTGGTAGGTACAAGTCTTCAGGAATTTACCTACCCACAGGCCCCCAGTATACCGCGCAGCGAGCTTCGTCGGCAGCGTGTGATTGGTGCCGATGACTTTATCGCCGTAGGCGACGTTTGTCTCTGGGCCGAGGAAGAGTGCGCCGTAGTTGGTCATGTTGTCGAGGAAATAGCGTGGGTTCTCGGTGAGCACTTCAACATGCTCGTTTGCGAGTTCATCCGCGACGGCGACCAATTCGTCGACACTATCGACCACAATCACCTGACCGTAGTCAGCCCAGGCTTTGCCCGCGACATCCGCCGTTGGCAGCACGGTCAACTGTCGTTCGATCTCCCCCAGGGTTTGGTGGGCGAGTTCTTCGCCGGTCGTCAACAGCGTCGCCGGGGAAGTCGGGCCGTGCGCAGCCTGGGCGAGCAAAAATGTGGCGCACATTTCGGCATCGGCGGGGT
>CAYSVE010000249.1:0-8045 GCA_964434365.1 uncultured Anaerolineaceae bacterium
GAGCCGGGCACCACCAGCAGCATCGACCGCGTGACGGGCTTCGCCAACGGGGCCGAGGCCGGTGGCCTGAGCGTCGTCGCGAGCCAGCCCGCCAACTGGGACCGCGCCGAAGCCTTCAACGTGGCGACGAACATCATCCAGGGCAACCCGGACATCGCGGCGATCTTCGCGGCGAACGACGGCATGGGCCTCGGTGCCGTGGAAGCCATCGAAGCGGCGGGGCTGAGTGATCAGATTATCGTGGTGAGCGTGGACGCCATCCCTGAGGCGCTGGAAGCCGTAGAAGCCGGTCGCCTGGCGGGTACGGTTGCACAGTTCCCGAACGAAATGGCGTACCTCGCCGTCGAAAGCCTGATTAAGGTCATCGAGGGCCGCCCGGTGGCGCCGTTTATGGAGTCGCCTGTGGTGCTCATCACCGCCGATAACCTCGGCATGATGATGGAGTAGACTTGTCCACAGTCATCTAAATTTGGGGTTCGCTGCGTATCGGTTTGCAGGCGTTTGACCCCACGCCTAAATCCCTTCTCCGCATGACGGAGAGGGGATTTTTGTTGCTTTTGGGTAGCCAGATTTTTTGTCACTGGCTCTGCTCTGATGTGTATGGGGTGTTACTTCAGGGCGTAGTGGAGGAACACGACACCGTTGTTGTAGACCTTCGTATCGAGCAGGCTGAGGTCGAAGCCCTCGCACAGCCCACCGAAAACGGGAATCCCCCCACCGAACACGACCGGGTTCAACTTGAGGATGAGTTCATCGACGAGGCCCGCGTCGAGCAACGTCCCGGCGAGACGGCCACCGCCGCACAAGTAGATGTCGCCCCCGCCTTGCGTTTTGAGGTCACACACGAAGTCCGCCGCGTCACTTTGGACGACCTTCAGGCCGTGGTTATCGAAGGCCTCCATGCTACGCGAGAAAACGTACTGCATCATGTGGCCGTAGGTCGGCACTGCCTGGCCCGGTTGAATACCGTACTGGTAGCCGAACTCGTAGGTACTGCGGCCCATCAGCACGGTGTCGTAGTCGCGCAGGCTGTTGATGTAGTCCGCGATATAGTGGCCATCTGCCGCGAAGCCCTCGATGCCGCCATCCTCGTGGGCAATGTAGTGATCAACGGTCATCGCGATATAGTAGACGACCTTGCGTGTGGTATCGGTGTTTTGCATGTCAGTTTCCCTCTCACTGTGTCAACGCGATGTGCACAGGGTACGACACACAAAGGATGGTGTATTGGAAAAAATTTAACCCCACACCGGCAAATTTGCGTAATGGTCTGGGTCCTGCGGGGTAAATGCCGTGGGGGTGATGCCCGCGAACGCGCGAAAATCGTTGATGAAGTGCGATTGGTCGTAGTAGCCCATTTCCAGCGCAAGGTCCACCCAATCGAGCGTGGGGTTTTCCGCCATGCGTTGTGCGGCGCGCCCAAAACGTTGCACCCGGCAAAAGCGCTTGGGTGTGATGCCCACGTCATCGCGGAATACCTTGATGAAGCGCGTCTGGCTGAGGGCGATTTCATCGATGACCCCGGCGACGGTGTGCGCGCCCGGCGCGCGGATGAACGCATTCAGCGCGTAGCCGACCGCGCGGTGGCGTTCGGCGGTGCGGCGCAGTCGCTCGGCCAGTGCGGCTTCGAGTAGATGGAAGCGCGCAGTAGCGGTCGGTGCGTCGGCGAGTTGGCAGTACAGGTCACGCGCGCCGAGGCCCCACAGCGTTTCCAGCGGCAAGTGAAGGTTGAGCAGGTCGGCACCTGGCACACCGAAGAACACCCCTGCCCCACCCGGCTTGAACACCACCGACAACAGTGACACCGCCTGCCCGGTGTGAATCACGAACGGTTCGGTGCGTGGCCCGCCGACCATCGCGCCGCCGACGGCGTTGGGTTTGCCGTCCGCGTCGTCGAGGACGAAGGGCCTCCCGC
The DNA here is from genome assembly GCA_964434365.1 of uncultured Anaerolineaceae bacterium. Taxonomy (GTDB): domain Bacteria; phylum Chloroflexota; class Anaerolineae; order Aggregatilineales; family Phototrophicaceae; genus CAYSVE01. The sequence continues at coordinate 1,916 of CAYSVE010000249.1, forward strand.
CCAGGCTAAACGTAATTTCCATGAAGCCGCCGGGCAAAATACGCTCTTTCGGATGGGGGACGTGGTAGACCTCCCACTGCCACATCAGCGCGATGTAATTCGCGAGCGGCGGCGCAGGGTTGTGTACAATCAAGGGCATGGTGGGGTGCCTCGGCTTACGGTAAATCGGTTACGCCCAGTATGACGAGATGGGCGTGCGGAGGCAAGGTCCAGCACGATGACCGCCCTACGGCACACCCACGACACACAATCATCGTGCCGAAACATGCTACGCTTTGCAGTGACGCACACCCTTCGCAGCGAGGAATTAATCATATGCCGCAAAAATGGTGGATTGCTCTGCTCACATTCGGCCTTTTCTTACTCGTGGTTTCGTTTGGGCGCGGTGATGTCGAGGCATCGCCCGCACTGCAAGTGGAACCGACCAGCCCCGCCAACCCCGGTGGCAACGCGACCGCCCTACCCACCTTCACACCGGCCCCACGCGAAAACCCCACTCTTGCGCCCCCGCGCAACGTCACCGATTTTTCGTCGATCGACGCAGTCGGGCCGCTGCCGACGAACCCCGAGGACATGACGGATTTTGTGGTAACAGCCGGGTCTCCATCGGTGTATGTGCTGCTAGACAGAATTGTGGATGACTATGAAGCATCTGGTTTCGAAGAATCGATCATAATCGATGTCATTGGGTCCGGGGCGGGCTTCGAGCGGTTTTGCTACTCGGGAGAGACCGACATCGCCAACTCGATTCGACCACTGCGAGACAGCGAGGTCGAGGTGTGTTGGGCGAATGACCGACTCGACATCCTGGCGTTCTACATCGGGTCAAACGCGATTGCGGTTATCACCAGCCGCGAAAACGAGTTCCTCACCAACGTCAGCTTCGAAGAGCTTACCATGATATTCGGTGAGGCCGTGGTTTGGTCCGATGTGAGGCCGAGTTGGCCAGATGAGCCAATCGAACGGTTTATCCCCGCATTGGACTCCGGTGAATTCGACTTCTTCCTCGAGGAGGTATTCGATATGGACGAATTTCCTATCCTATCAACGGAACCGCTGGTTTCAGCGGATGACAACGTAATCGTAATTGGCGTCGCCGGGTCGCCCTACAGGGTCGGCTTCGTGAATTACGAAGCAGCGCTGTTCGCAGGTGAACAGGTACAGATGCTTTCCGTCGAGGGGGTGCAGCCAACGCAGGAAACGATCGAGAGCGCTGACTATCCCTTCAGCCGCCCGCTTTACCTGTACACCACCTCGACCATCATGCGCGAGAAGCCCACCGTGGCCGACTTCCTCGCACACGTCATCAATACGAGCCAGCACTTCGCACCGACCGTCGGCTACGTTCCCGTGGGCGATGCCCTTCAGCGTGAAAATATCGCGCGGTGGCAATCGGTATGCCGGGCCGATGCGGTACTGTGCCGGTAAGGCTTACTCCGTTACGCGGGTGTAAACCGACACGTTCGCGAACTCGCCGCCGTCGGGCGTTTTGCCACGCTGCGTGACGGTCATCGTGTTGCCGTCTTCCGATAAAACGCGCCGCGCCAGCGCAATGACCGTCTCGCCGACCATTGCCGCGCTATCGAGGGTGTGGTCATCCACGCGCGTCATGGACATGCTATCGACGCCGGGGGCTTCGGTGGGGTAAGTCTTGCCATCGGGGACCCCCTCGTAGGCCATTTCCTTCGACTCCCCCGCTGTGTTTGTCCACTTCATGGTGACGAGGTAGCCTTCGCCCTGCTGTTCGATGATGTACAAGCCGCTCTGAGGCGGGTCGCCAAGGTCGTACTGGTTTTTGCTTGCGTCGAGTTCCCAGGTACCGAGGAATGCGTCTGTCATGGTGTGCTGCTCCGTGCGAGGTGCGCCGTCACATGTGAAACATTACACAAGCGAATGGCGAAATTGTCAACCTACTTTCCTAAATTCCACCCTAAACTCCACGATTATCGGTACACCACCCGGCGGAAGCGCCCCAGCAGCAACCACACAAACAGCAGGTTGACGACCAGGCCGACGATCAAATAGCCAACGTAGGGTTGCCCCTCGGCGGCGAGCCAGAAGGCTTGCAGCGGCCAGTAGCTCGGCACAACCCCCGCCGCCCATCGAAACGGCAGCGGCAAAAAGAAGGCCAGCATCGGGAACATGTTTACCCCATTGAGCATCTTCAGCATCGCAAACCCGCCGACTTTGTCGGCGGCGAAGGCCGCGACGGCCAGCGTCGTCACCGGCCCCATGAACGACGCCAGCGCTGCCACGCCCAGCAAATCGATGAACCGCAGCGGCACCAACCCGATCAGCGGATAGCAGAGGGGCGTCATCAAAAAGCCGAGGGTTACCGGCACCATCACGCGGTACAGCAGGTAACCGTTCAGCGGCATGGGCGTGATGAGGATGGCCGTAAGCATGTTTTCGTCGCGTTCATCGAGCAGCAAAAACGCGGCGATGAACCCGCTCAGCGTGGGTGCGAGCACCACGAATGTGCTCAGTAGCAGCGGATAGTACGGCGCAAAATCGAAGCCCGTTTCGGTGAGGATGACGTTACGCAGTGGCGGTACCCCGGCCCTGAAAACCATCGCGATGATGAGCGGTAGCAACGGCACATACAACAACAGCGCATCCCGGCGAACATTCTTGATGTCCACCGGGCCGACGGTACGCACAATGTCCAGTACGTTCATCAGCGATACCACGCGATGAGACGGGGTTGCGCACGGCGCACAGTCACCCGTTTAACCCCGAGGCCGCTCAGTACCCAAAACGTAATCATCTCTCCCTCTCAGGTTAGGCGCAGGGCAAACGTAGCGAAAGCACGATTTGCCCAGGTAAATGCAACGATGGCGAGTATCAAAGTTCCGCCTACACCATATACGAGCAACCCCGCCGTCGGGTTGTACGTCGCCCGCAGCGCGGTCACCAACGGGGTGAGGGGATGTGCGTAGAAAAGCGGATGGTTCCACCACAGGCTGAGCACCGGCAGCAGCATCAACACGACGTAGCCGGTCATCGGCAGCAGATAATCGGTGATGGTGTCGAAGGGGGTGACGGCCACGAAGCCCAGCAGCGTGTACACCACCCCGACGAGCAGCGTCGAGGTCACCAGCAGGGGCAGGTTACCGCCCGCGCCGAACGCAAACAGGAGCACCAGTAGCGTTTCGACTGATGCGAGGACCGACAGGGTAACCACTTTCGCGAGCAGGTATTCAGCAGGGCGGAGGGGCGTCACCAAGATGCCGAGCAGGGTGCCCTCGTTGCGCTCTAGCAATACCAACGCCCCCACGAAAAAGAACGTCGTAATGAGGCTGTTGATGGGCACAAACGCCGCCACAAAGCGCGCGGCGTGTTCCGCGCGAAAGTCCGCAGGGATGAAGCTGAAAAGCGTGATCCACACCAGCGTGAGGAACCCACCGACAACATAAAATCCGCTGCGGGCCTGGGTGAGCACATCGCGGCGGAGTGTGGCGACGATACGAGACATGCGTGCTCCCTTTCACTGATGTCGAGGGTAGCACGACAATTTTCGTCAAATACCCCGAATTATTGGGGGGTCGGCTTCCACACGGCGATGACCGAGCGGCCCGCGTTGTACCCGATGAGCGGGTCTAGCAGGTTGGAGGGCGGGACCATCAGCTTATCCCACATCCAAATTTGGTGGTGCGTAGGCTGGCTTTTGCGTAGCAGCCACTTATTCCCCAACGACGCCATCAGCCCAACACAATCGAGGTAAAAGGAACGCACGAGTTCCAGCGAGGGGGGGGCCTGCGCGAGCAAGGTCTGCCGGGTGTAGCGCCGGTAGTGGCCGATGGCCTCGTCGAATTCGTTGTAGAGATACTGGTATGCCGGAGAAAGCACGATGAGGTGGCCGTTCGGTTTGAGGCGCTCGGCAGCCATAGCGAGTTCTTCGGCGTGGGCTTCGATGTGCTCCAACACGTCGATGTACAAAATGGCGTCGAACTGCTCGTCGATGTCGGCAATCGTCGCGGTGCGGAACTCGACGAAGGCCGGGAAGCGGGCTTGCTCGGCCTGGAGTTGCTCGGTGAGGGCTGTGTCGGGTTCGATCGCCAGCAGCCGCTCGTAATCGCGCTGAACAAGCACGCGCGTCGTCCCACCGATGCCCGCGCCGACTTCGAGAACCGTAGGCCCGAGGTAGGGGTTAATCATGCGGAACCAGTAGTTCTTCCAGTTGGTAGCCCGTGCGAAAAAGCTGAGTTCATCGCCGATGTAGCTAAAGTCTTGAGGCGCCGTCATTTCTTCCCCCGCTAGTGTTGTGACCCCCACGATGCTACCACACGCTCGGACGTTAATCCTCGGTTTTCACAAATTTGAGGATGTCGTGCGCGGGCACAAGCGCAATCTGCGAGCGCCCTGCCAGCAGTACGAAGGTGGCACCCGCCGAAAGCAACACCGTTTGAAAAATGATGATGATAAGCAGGCCGGTAGCACTCGTGGCCCAACCGGGTATCGCGAGGTCGGTAAACAGGCGAATAAGCACGACGGCGATTAATCCCAGGAAGGCCAGCGCAGCCACCCCCAGCGAGAACAACAGCACCCGCACGAACACAACTTCGCCGAACACGCTGATGGCACTGAGGCCGTGGATAATCAGCGATTCGATGTTCATCGTGGATTGCCCTGCGTAGCGTGTGCCACGCCGGGTGGGCAACCGCGCGAACGGCAACCGGCTGCGGGCGATGGTCGCGGCGAGGTTGTTCCACAGGTTGGCATCGTACGCCAGCCGGGCAAGCGCACCCCGTGGAATCGCGCAGAAGTTGCCGAAGTCGATGACCTGGCCGGTAAGCAGCCAGAATAGCAACCGATACACAACGTAAAACGCCCGAAACGTGACGCCTTCGCTGCGCTGGGCGCGCTGTGCCACGACGATCTGATTAGCGGTCATCGCGGCTAGCAGCGCGGCCACATCTTCTGGACGGTCCTCGCCGTCGGCGTCCATCACCACCACGGCATCGAAGTCGTCGTTGCGGAAAAGGTACACCAACCCGACGGCGATCGCACGTTGGTGCCCCAAATTCCGCACGAGGTGCAACACCTCCACCGAGAAAATGTGGTCGAGTGGGGGGAAGACATCGGGCGGCGGTGCTGCGCCATCGTTGACGGCCAGCACGTGCATGTGCGTGGCCGGGGCGGCTTTGTCGAGCGCGACGAGCAACTGCGCGAACGACGCCCAATCGTTGTAAACGGGTGTGAGGATGAACAGGCGCGTCATCGATGGCACCGCACCCGATCCTCGACGTGCCCCACTTTAGCCGACCGTGATTTCGTAGCTGAGCAAAATACCCGCATCGGAGATGTTCGCTTCGGTGACGACGAAGCTGTAGGCGATGTCCTCTGCGCCACTGATGACCGGCGACAGCGACGCGCCCGCAATCGCGAACTGTGATGCACGGTCGAGTTCCGCTGGTATTTGGTCGTCTGGCACCTCGTTGCCATTGAGCGTCAGCGAGACGAGCACTGGTTGTAAACCGCCGTCGACGATCACCAACTCATAGATGAGAATCGCCGTGCCGCGCTCGTCGCTTGCGGTGACGACCAACTGCCCCGGCACTGCATCGATGCTGACATTCTCCGGGTCGTAGCCTGCGCCGCCCGCCAGCACGTCCAACAACTCGTTCATCGCCGCCTCCGAGACGAACGTCGTTACGAGGAAGACGCCATCGCCGGCGTTGGTCACGTCGCTGTTCTCGTATAGGTAACGCACAAACGCGATGTATTCCTCTGGAATGTCGGCCAACGCCGCCTCGATGGCCGCCTGAATCTCCTCTTGTGTGCGGCTACGTATCGCATCGATCGTCACAGCGACCTCGGTAGCCCGCACCTGTATCATGGCCTCGGCTTCTTCGATGTTCTCCCGAAGGGTCTCAGCGGCAACCGTCACGGTGAGGGCGACGTTCTCGCGCCCGGCCTGGATGGTCGAGCGGGCGACGTCGGCCTGCGCCTCGACGGTTGCACGGGCGGCCTCTGCATCTGCGCGGAGCGTCCCTTGCAGAAACATCGCTTCGGTCGCGCGCGCATCGAGGGTTTCGAGGCGGGCATCGAGTGTCGCGCGGGGCTGGGTTTGGGCGGGGGCGGCACTCAGTAGCAGCACGCTAACAAGGACGAGCAGTCCGGTGATCGC
>CAYSVE010000250.1:0-1649 GCA_964434365.1 uncultured Anaerolineaceae bacterium
AGACATGGAGCGCGCATTGGATGTACTGCGGGACGCCCTGGAACTGGCGGCACCCGGCGAGTTTCTCCGCATCTTCGTAGATGAGGGGCAGCCCATGTGGCAGCTCTTAAACGAAGCGGCTGCGCGTGGCATCGTGCCCGGTTACACGCAACGCCTCCTCGCCGAATTCGATACCAAAACGCCAGAATACACGCCCTCCGCACAACCCCTGGTCGAACCGCTAAGCGAGCGCGAACTCGAAATTCTGCGGCTTATCGATCTGGGCCTCTCCAATCGGGAGATTGCCGAACGATTGTTCCTCGCGCTGGATACGGTCAAAGGGCACAACCGGCGCATCTTTGCGAAGCTAGGCGTCAGGCGTCGCACCGAGGCTGTTGCCCACGCACGCGGTTTGGGCTTGCTTTAACCTTTACCCTGGGGCCTGTTTCATCCGCAGTGGCCTGGCAGCCTACAAGACACCCGCGCGCGGGTGCCACCACTACATCCGTCAACGCGTTGGGGAGGGCACAGGTTGCAACAATCGCTATACCTGTACGAGCTTTCGCCCTCGCAACCTCTGCAATACACAATATGTAATGCGATTCTTAATTTGAAAATTCATCGATACAGGTTAACATTATTGCTATATCAAATTTACTTTTTTGCGCCGATACTCTAGGACACTCTTTTGCTTTCCGTCGACCGCAGCAGTTCAACCCCATTGTATGAGCAGATCAAAGTCATCCTGCGTGACAGGATATTGGACGGCACATACGCCGATGGGGAAACCCTACCAACGGAGCGCGCGTTGTGTTCGATGTTTGGCGTGAGCCGCATCACAGTCGTGCGAGCACTTAACGAACTTGCCAACCTGGGCTTCATCTCTCGTAGGCAGGGTCGGGGTTCTGCCGTGATTAGCGAACGGATCGAAGAAAACCTGAGCACGATCGTGGGCTTCAGCCGCTCCATGCGTGAGCAGGGCATCAACGTCAGTTCCAAGCTACTCTCGCGAGAAGCTGTCGTAGCGGATGATCGGCTACGCATGACGTTCGCATTGCCAGAAGATTACCCCGGCAACTTCGTCAAAATTCGACGGTTGCGTTACGTCGACGACATTCCTGCGGTGATCTTCGTTACCATCATCACCGAAGAAACCGACGCAGCCATCCAGGGGTACAACCTGGAGGAAAACTCGCTCTACAGCTTGTACAGCCAGATCACCGGCTTGCAAGTGATACGCAGCGAAGTGACACTCGTGCCTGTGATGGCAACGCCAGAAATCATCCAGCATTTCGATGTTAAGCCAGCCACAGCGCATTTCTGGTATCGCTCGGTGAGCTACCTGGCAAACGAGCAACCCATCGAAACAACCACGGCCCTCTACCGGGGCGACATGTTTCAGTTCAAATCGATGCTGCACGCTACGGGCGATGAAACCCCTCCTAAAGACCCGTGGTACATCAACCCTGAGTTGATCAGCGAGACGAAGTAAGCGAAAGGACGAGATACAACGCAACCAACGTCTGCCAGTCTACATTATCCGTCAAAAAAACTGTTTCAAGGAGTATGTCATGAACAAACTATGGAAATCCCTTGCAGTTGCTCTACTCCTCGCGCTGACAGCCTTCCTGGCTGCGTATGCCCCCACCCCTACGATTGCAGCCCCCGAC
>CAYSVE010000250.1:1659-8038 GCA_964434365.1 uncultured Anaerolineaceae bacterium
CAAATTGGCGGATGAACTCGAAGCACAGGCGCTCGACGTACTGGATTCGGAGTTTCAGCAAATTGAGGATGGGCGCTGGTCGTACGTCAATGTTGAGTACAACGCCCTCCCCTTCTCCGACCTGATGACGGGCATCCAAACGGCTGTTGCGACCGGGCAATCGGTCGACATCATCCAGGCCGATGCGCCCAACCTGCTAAACTTCGCCGTCGATGGGGTAATCCAGGCACAAACAGCCGACTGGACCGAAGAAGACCTGATGCGTTTTGCGCCGCAGTCGGTAGCCGAAGCCACGCTTGCGGGTGAGTTCTACGGCCCACCGATGCGCCAATCGTGTTCGGTGATGTGGTACAACACCGAGATGGTGGCCGCTGCCGGTGTCGAGGTGCCCGAGGGTATCGACGCAGTGACTTACGACGCAGCGCTCGACATCTGGCAACAGGTGATTGTCGACGAAAACGGTGATGGTGTGCCGGAGGTTTACGGCATCGAGCTTGGCCAGAACCCATACTGGGGCGACTACGAGTATCGCGTACCGGCGCGCACCGCTGGTGAACCCGGCAGCCCGACATACGACGGTGTCGGCCCGGACGGCCTGATGTTCACTGGCTACGTGGATACCCCGGAGGCCATCGAAGCGTACCAGTTCATCCAAGACCTTTACGTCGAGCACAACGTGGCTACGGCAGAACCAGTGCCCAACAGCTTCCTGGCACAAAGTGCGGCCTTCTACATCTCGCCAGCGCGTGTGGTAGGCGTCCGCAACGACCAGTTCCCCGATATGCCGGAAATCCGTGCGACGAATGCGCCCTACTTTGTGACGCCGCTGTGCCACACCGGTAGCTGGCACTATGGCATCTCTACCACGACGGAGCACTACGAAGAAACCATCGCACTTGTCAAGTTCCTGACGACCGATGAGTCGGCAACGACCTACTACGATTTCCTCCAGCAGATGCCCGCCAATGTGGATGTGCTAAACTCGCTGCCAGAGTGGCAAGAGTACCCACGCAACTTCGTGATCGACTTCTTCCGTGAGTACGGTGCCCCGCGCATCAGTACCCCGGCTTACACCCAGTTCGACGCGCTGTTCCAGGAGTTCTACCTCAGCCTCATCACGGGCGGGGACGCCGAACAACTCGCGACGGAATATGCCCAACTCATGACGGATGCCGCCTCGATTTACGAAGGCTGGCGTGACGACATCGGTAGCGAATAAACCGTCACACCGATAATCTTAATGGGTTGGGGTACTCGGTGTACCCCAACCCACCCATATTTGCTCACCGACAGACGGACATAGGGGGCCACACCCAATGGGCACATCGCTACAACAACCGGCGGCTTCGGCGCAGAGCCGAGGGTGGTGGCAAAACTACAAATTTCGCTACGGCCTCGTGGCCTTTCTGTTCGTGCTGCCTGCGCTTATCAACCTAGCGGTTTTTCGGTACTACCCCATCATCTGGACTGGCTACACAAGCTTCTGGGATTACAGCTTGCTGCGCGGCTATACGCGCATGGTCGGCTTCGATAACTACATCCGCGCTTTCAGCGATGACCCCGCCTTTTACACGAGCCTACGCATCACGTTGATTTACACGGCGGTTCGGGTGCCCTTACAGGTTGTTCTGGGGTTACTGCTGGCGGTGTTCACGGCACAGGATAAACGCGGAATGGGCCTCATGCGGTCGTTAATCTTCATCCCAGTCGTGATTTCTTTCATCGTCGTGTCCATCATCTGGGGCCTCGTATTGAATACCAACAACGGCCTGCTCAATGCCTTTCTCTCGACATTCGGCTTACCACGGGGCACCTACCTGACGAGCGTCCGCAATGCGTTGCCGTCCATTATTGCGATTTCCATCTGGAAGGAAATCGGCTATACAGTGATCATTTTGGTGGCGGGCATCAAGGGCATCCCGAAGGTGTATTACGATGCGGCCGTCGTTGACGGCGCGAATGCGTGGCAGCGCCTGATTAAGGTCACCGTGCCGATGCTGCGCGGACCGATGCTGTTCGTTACCGTCACAGCGACGCTATTCTCGTTTCAGGTGTTCATCCCGGTTTACCAACTCACCAGCGGCGGACCCAGCCGCAGTACACTAGTAGCGATATATTACATCTATCAGCAGGCATTCCGCTTTGGGCGATTCGGGTATGCCTCCGCACTATCGATCATTCTGATGGTCATCGTCCTGGTCATCAGCGTGGTTCAATTACGTTTGTTCCGTTCCAGCGAATCGCTTCGCTAAGGAGTTACACCGACCATGACGGACGCCCTGAAATTACCAACCCAGGCCGCACAAGCCCGCCGCGATGAACAACGCCGCCGCTGGCTACAAATCGGCGAGTGGGTATTCACGCTGGGCATGTATGTGCTCATCATTCTGGTTTTTGCCACGCCACTCGTGTGGGCCTTGGGCAATAGCTTCCGTGGGACGGAGGACATTTGGGGTAACCTGTTCCCGATTTCGTGGCGTACGTTCATCCCTACCAGCGATGAATTCCTCATCAGCAACTACACCGAGGCACTTGGCTTCGGTGCAGTGGCGCGAGGTCTCAGCTACGACATGGGCCAGGCCCTGTGGATTAGCATCGCGAGTTCGGTGGCGGTCGTCGTGTGTTCGCTGATCTTCAATACAGGTGCGGCGTACTTTTTCGCGCGGCTCAGGTTCCCCGGCAAACGCTTCCTGCTGGTATACGTCATCGCGACGATGATGGTACCCCAACAAATCACCGTGATTCCGCTGTTCCTCGTGGTGAACCAACTAGGCATCATCAACACATTCTGGGCGCTCGTGGTGCCATTTTACGCGAGTCCGTTCATTATTTTTGCACTCATACAATTTTTCGCCGAAGTCCCCTTCGAACTCGACGAGGCTGCCATCATCGACGGGGCCAACCAGTTTCAGATATTGTGGCATGTCATCATCCCTAGCGCGTTGCCGGGGCTGCTGACGGTATCGCTGCTGGAGTTTCAGTTCATCTGGAACAACTTCTACTGGCCGTTGGTCGCTGTGAGCGATAACAACTTGTTCCCGGTGAATGTTGCGCTGGCTACGCAATTTACCGACCAAGTGCCGCAGTGGGGCCGCGTATTCGCTGCGACAGTCATCGCGTCGCTGCCGGTGGTAGTGCTGTTCGCGGCGTTGCAGCGCTACTACTTCGAGAGCATTTCGATTTCCGGCCTGAAAGGATAGCCATGTTCGAAAAGAAAGCCTTCTTGGGTATGCTGCACCTGGGCACGATGCCCGGAACCCCCTTCTACGAAGCGGGCACCTACGAGGCCACGCTCGAAGCGGCGGTCGAGGATGCCGTCGCACTGAAGGAAGGCGGCGCAACAGGTTGTCTCGTCCAAACTGTAGACCGCGTTTACACCACGAAGGACGAAGCCGACCCGGCGCGCATCGCAGGGGTCGCGAACATCGTCCGCGAAATACGCAAGGCCACCGGCGACGACTTCGACATCGGCGTGCAGTTGATGCGCAACGCGAATCAGGCATCGCTGGGTATCGCCAAGGTGAGCGGCGGGTCGTTTATTCGTGTGGGGGCCATCGTGGGCGCGACGCTTACCAACTGGGGTTGGGTAGAGGCCAACCCGCACGACCTGCAAGCGTATCGCCGTTACATCGATGCGCAGAACGTGCGACTCATCTCCGAAATCGCGTCGATGCACTTTTCCTGGCCGGAGAAACCGCTCAAAGAACTCGCGTGGGCCGCGAAATACGTCGGCACCGATGCTGTTTCCCTTGGCGACCGTGACGAAGAAACGACCATTCGCATGATAAGCGAAGTGAAAGAAGCCCACCCGGATTTACCGGTGGTGCTGGCTGGATACACCAACCACGGCAACGCTGCGCGCCTACTTGCCCACGCCGACGGGGCCTTCGTCGGCTCGTGTTTGGAAAAAGGCGGATGGGCCGGGCGCATCGATAAGCAGCGTGTCGAAGATTATGCCGCGATCCTCGCGGGACTTTAACTCAGGAGACGAACAGACCTTATGGATTTGATGGAACCCTCGGTGATGATCGGGCAGGTGAACGACTTGCCAAATCTCATGCGTGAGCAGCTAAAAACATTCGACTGGGGCGATGACGGCATCCGCCGTGCCCTTACACCCCTTGAAATCCTCTCGGCGAACCGGGTGTATGTGGCGGGCAGCGGCGATAGCTACCACGCTGCACTCGCCGCGGAGTTCGCGTTCGAGAGCATCGGCCATACGCCCTGCGAGCCGAGCAACGGCATGACCTTCGCGACCTACATCGCAGACACCATGCCAACACCTTTTCCGAACGATCCGCTTGTGATCGGCATTTCGGCATCCGGTGGCTCTAGCCGAACGGTACAGGTCCTGCAAGCCGGACGCGACAACAACGCCAACACCCTCGCACTTACGGGCACCCCTGGCAGCCCGGTCACACAGGTCGCCGCGAATAACGCCGTCGTCTCGATACCGGATAGGGGGCCATCGCCCGGTATCCGTAGCTATCAGGCGAGTTTGCTAGGTTTGTTGCTGCTTGCGATACGATTCGGCGAGATCAAAGGGCACTATCACCAGGAAGAAGCGAACAAAATGCGTGCCGACATGGGCGCACTTGCCGACCCGATCCAGGCAACGATCGACAACAGCGGCGAAGTCGCCACGCAACTTGCTGAGGCCTGGAAGGATAGCCCCATGCAGATGTACCTCGGGAGCGGGCCAAGCTACGGCACCGCGATGTTCTCGGCGGCGAAGGTCGTCGAGGCGGCAGGTGTATTCGCCGTCGCGCAGGACCTCGAAGAGTGGGCACACGTCGAGCGCTTTTGCTACCCCAACGATATGCCGATTTATATCGTCGCACCGCCAGGGCGCAGCCACTGGCGCGCCGTCGAAGTAGCGCAGTCTGCGAAGTCATTGGGGCATCGCCTTGCTGCTGTCATCCACGAGGACGACAACGAAATCGCCCCCCTGGCCGATTTTGTTTTCCCCGTACCCGGCGACATCCCCGAGGCGTTTTCGCCACTGGTGTATCACGTGCCATCGAACCTGTTTGCAGCCGCACTGGCCGATGCCCTCGGGCGCAAGGCCTTCCAATCGGATAACGCGGCCTTCTGGAGTGCCTCCGCAGATAACGCCAACATCCACGTGAAGACCGAAGAGGAGGCGTAGCCATGTTCAAGACGCACGCGTTCCGCACCGACGCGCGGCAAACGCTCCTCAACATCACCGATGCGGTGCAGGCCGCAGTCGAAGAAAGTGGTGTGCAGGAGGGGATGTGCTTCGTGTACTGCCCACACAGCACGGCGGGCCTTACGATCAACTCGTATTTGGACCCGGCCACACCGCAGGACATCACCGCTGAAATCGACCGCATCGTGCCAACTCGCGTCGACTTCATTCATCTGGTGGATACCCCCTCGGACGCGGCGGGACACATAAAGTCCACGTTGGCGGGCGTCCACGAGAGCATCATCATCCACGAGGGTCAACTGATGTTGGGGCGTTCGCAGGGCGTACTCTTCGCCGAATTCGATGGCCCGCGCGACCGACGCGTTTACATCAAAGTGATGAAGGACCCCGCTTGATGGTCGATTACGTCGCCTACGGCAAAATCCACATCGATAACATACGGCAGGTATCGCGAACAGAGACCTACCTGGGTGGGGGTGGGCCGCAGGCTGTTTTTGGCATGCGCCTCTGGTCGGATAGCGTCGGATTCATGACCCGCAGCGGCACCGATATTCCCGACCGCTTTGTCGATCAGTTGCGCGCCCTCGGTGCGGACCTTGCCGGATGGACAAAATTCGACAACCTACCCACGCCACAGATTAACCTCGTCTACGATGAGCATGAATATCTGCTATCAGCAGGTATTCAGGACCGCGACGCGTGGACCGAGATGATGCGAAGCCCCATCGCACTGCCACCGAACTATGCGCAGCCGAAGGCCGTGCATCTCGTCACCGAGTGGCGCGACATCAAAATGGTGGATGATGCCCGAGCCATGCGCGCCAATGGGGCAATCTTTTCCCTCGAACCGATCATCGATTACGAGGATTGGAAGAACCGTGCAGACATCCTTGAGCTCCTGAAGGAAGTCGATATTGTGACGCCAGATTTCCCGTCGGCGAGTGGTATCGCGGGCAGCGATGACCCGAAAACGGTGCTCACTCACTGGGCCACACTCGGCCCAAAGCTCGTTGCCGTGCGCGATGGCGCACGAGGGGCGTATGTGTGGGCCACCGATGAGGATGTATTGTGGCATATGCCGCCCGTCCCGGTCGAAGAGGTTGTCGACCCAACCGGTGCGGGCAACGCATTCGGTGGCGGGCTGTGCGTGGGGTGGGCAACAACGCAGGACGCGCGTTCGGCGGGGGCGTACGGCAGCATCGCCGCGCA